>NZ_JALNUM010000032.1:0-53755 GCF_026540795.1 Methylobacterium sp. GC_Met_2 | reverse complement strand
GTTCAGGCCCTGCGCACTGCTGGTGCGATCTTTCCATCGGCCGGACTGGACGACAGCGAGATGCAGTCGTGACTGACTTGTCCCGATTGAGAAGTGTGTCATTCTCGACGACATGACGCGACGCTACGTGCCCAGATACAGCGTCTCAATCCAGCGCTGCTCGCTTAGGCCACAACGCTTTCGGTGGCTGCTGATCTCGTTGGACAACGCTCATAAGATCCACGCGCCGATCTCCTACGACACCGAAGCCGAGGCCCAAGAATGCGGGATGGCTGAGGTGCTGGAGCTCACCGGGGGGAAGCGCACCTCGCCCTGATCGTGGCACAGATGCGGCGGGGGCGATGTTGCGACAGCTTGATCCCAATTCGAAATCCGCTCTCGAACCGATGTTGAGGCGCAGCTAACCACCTTCGACCATCCTGCATCTCGGGCTGCGTCGCGTACTTGGCCCCCGCGCCGTGAGGAACGGCACCGAGCCCGCCAGCCCGTGATCAGAGTGGGCGGCGGGGCAGTAGCGGATCTCAGGCAATCGCCTGCGGATGCGGGGAGGGCGTACCGGAGTACGTTCTGGGCATCAGCGAACAACCGGTATGCGACTTCCGGTGTGACATGGTCCGACGGACGGTGGGCGAGCCGTAGGCGCCAAGGATCATCACCTGACCGTGGCAGGCCGGGCAGCGCTTCGTCGCCATGACATGACGTGTTGCGGCCTCGTCTAGGCTCACGGCGCGCCAGACGTCTCCAATCTTCACTTCGCAGGTCTGCGGCTTGAGCTTCGTCATGACCGCGAGGTGCCATACCGGTGAGATCGACGCCAGCGTGCCAGGAGCGCTAGCGGATGGGCATGAACGGCGGCGCGAGAACTGCGTAGATCGACGCCGTCCGCCGTTCCTGAGATGCACCTCATGCCTCGTTTCTTCATCGACCTGCATGATGGGACTGAGGTTGCCCATGACAAAGATGGGTACGAATTGCCCGACCTGGATGCAGCGCGTGCGCAGGCGGTAAGGATCATGATCCGGATCGCGCAAGGCCTGAGCGATAGCCCCGGTCGACAGGACTACGTCGCAGCCGTTCGCGACGCCGAAGGCGCCGTGCGATGGCGCTTCAGGATGTCTCTCGATACCGACCCCGTTGAGTGGACGCGAAGCTAAATCTACTCATCCCTGGACGGCAAAGCCCATGATGACGTCGTTCATCACCATGGTCCGGCGCAGGCCCGGCGTAGTGGCCATCTAGCTTGACCGCTTAGCCCTCCAACTGCCGCTGCACTCGACCAAGCCACCCGATGTGCGCCATGTGCCGCTGCCGCTGCCCTTGGCGTCGAGGCTGCCGGAGATCGGCACCTTGTTCGAGCCTTGGGTGATTGTGGCCTGCACGGAGCCACTCGCCGCAACTCCGCCGTCAATGTCCACCTCTCCAGGGATCGAAGCATCGCTGTCTTTGATCTGCACCTGGTAGCTGGTGCTGGCCGCACACGGGCCCTCCGCCGTAGTGGCAATGATGGTCCAGGAACCGTCGAACTGGTTCGGCACCCGCACCTTCTTCGTCGTGGCATCCGCTGGGAGAAAAGCACTTGCCGTCAGGCAAGCCGCGAGGATCAGGGTGGGGGTACGTGCCACAGATAGCTCCGACGATCGCGCCGCCGGAGTTGACCACGCCCCCGAAGAACGGAGGCATCGGCTCAATAGTTTCAGAAGCCGCCCGGCTCGCGATCTCGCCGAAAGATGGCTTGTAAATAGGATCTGGAACGATACCAGGCATCCTGAGCAGCCGCACATAGAAGCTGAGTGCTGGGATTGGCCGACGACGATGCACTGCGGCGACTGCTCGCCGATGTCGGCCGCGGAGACGCCGCAGCCCTCGCCCGACTTTACGACCTGACCAGTCCGAAACTCTTCGGCCTCATCCTGCGTATCCAGAGGGATCGAGGCTTGGCCGAAGACGTCCTGCAGGACGCATACATGCGGGTCTGGCAGGCGGCAGGAAGCTACGACTCGACGACTGGGCGCCCGCTCCCGTGGCTGTGTGCCATCGCGCGCAACAGAGCGATTGACGGGCTGCGCCGGAGAGGCACGACCGAGATGCAGGGGCCTTCAGAGGGCGAAGGCGAGGATTGGGTGGCGCGGCTGATGAACCCGCACGACGGTGCGACGGCGTTCATGGATCGAGATGCGCTAAACACCTGTCTGGGTCGGCTGGAGCCGATGCATCGGGACTGCGTGGTGCTGGCCTACCGCGAGGGCTACTCGCGAGAGGAGCTGGCTCAGCGCTATGACCGCCCGGTCAACACCATCAAAACTTGGCTGCACCGGGCGCTCTCGGCGCTGAAGTCCTGCCTGGAGACGGCGTCGTGAGCAGCGGCAGCGGCGAGTCTCTTTCGGATCCCGACCTGCGCGCAGCAGAATACGTGCTCGGGACCCTCGACGCGCACGAACGCGCCGAGCTGGAGCGCGAGATCGCCTTCGATCCTGGCGCGACAAGCCGCTTAAGAGACTGGGAGAAGAGGCTGGCACCGTTGCTGGATGCAGTGCCCGCTGTGCCGCCACCGCCATGGGTCCGTGCCGCACTGCTCCGGGCTCTACCCGGCCCGCCCCTTCAGAGGCCGGACCAACTTGCCTCGTTGCGTCGGCAGGTACGGTGTTGGCAGGTCGCAGCTGCAGGGGGCGGGCTGCTGGCGACTGGGCTCGCGCTGTTCGTAGCGGTGCAGCCGCGACCGGAGCCGGAAGGTGGCCGCTACCTCGCGGTGGTTCAGGGTGGCGGAGCGCTGCCAGCACTGATCGTGCGCATTGATACCCGCACTGGCACGGCGCAGGTCAGACCAGTCGGTGCTGAAGCTCCTGCAGGTCGGAACCTGGAGCTGTGGTACGTCGGAGCCGAAGGAGCGAAGCCGCTTGGCCTCGTGGGCACAACCTCCAGCCGAGTGAAAGTTCCGAGCGGGGCTTCTTCTAATGGGGCCATCGCGGTCTCGGTCGAGCCACCCGGCGGTTCTCCAACCGGGCAGCCGACCGGACCAGTGATCTACACGGGCAAACTTATCCCCGAGTAGGGTCGAACGGCGCAGCGAAGGTCGGAACTGATACTCGCTGCGTCACCGTCCTCAGGGCATCAGCACGCCGTTGACGACGTGGATGACGCCGTTCGACTGCATGACGTTCGGGATGGTCACCGCCACGGTGTCGCCCTTCACGTCGGTGATGTAGACCTTCTTGCCCTGCGCGGAGACGCCGAGCGGCTCGCCCTCTACGGTGGTGAGCTGGTTCTGCCCGCTGCCCTTCTTGGCCAGCGCCATCAGTTCCTTGGCGGTGTAGACGCCCGGGACCACATGGTAGGTCAGGATCTTCGTCAGCGTCGCCTTGTTCTGCGGCTGCACGAGGTTCTCAACCGTGCCCGGCGGCAGCTTGGCGAAGGCAGCGTTGGTGGGCGCGAACACCGTGAACGGGCCCGGGCCGCTCAGGGTGTCGACCAAGCCGGCCGCCTTCACGGCGGCCACGAGGGTGGTGTGATCCTTCGAGTTGACCGCGTTCTCGACGATGGTCTTGCTGGCGTACATCGGTGCGCCGCCGACCATCGGGTTCTTAGCCTGCGCCGCCCCGGCAGCCGTGAGGACGAACGAGAGAGCGATGACCCGAGCAGCGCGGCCACGGGTAAATGCCTTAAACATGCAGCGTTTCCTTCCCATCGGCCCTTCGGAGCAGAGCCTCGTCGCCATCTACGAGGCGACCCCGCGGGAAGTTTCGCTCAAGTGACCTGCTCGGACTGCGCTCGGCCGAGATCGAAGCTAACTTGCGCTTCTTGCCAGTCGATTTCGCCCCGAAACTTCGATCAGGTTTGTCCCGTAAGGGCCAGTGACGCCCTCACGCGGGCGCAGCGCGAAATACATGTTTCGCGGCGAATAAGCTTGACCTTAAGTATAATCTAAGCATAAAATATCTATTCCTGGGAACTTGAAGAGAAATTATTCGCTTTAAAGACAGTTCGGACATCAAGTTCGCACTACTCGGGAGACATTATATGACAAAGACGAAACTCACCCTTATCGCCACGGTCCTGCTTGGCGGCTTCGCCTTCGTTGGTCCTGTCTCGGCTGCCCCGATGAGCCCGAGCGGGATACAGACCGATCACTCAGGCATCACCCAGGTCCGCATGATGCATAAGCGGATGATGCGTCGTCACATGATGAAGAAGCGCATGATGCACCGCATGTGAGGCAATCACTTCCAGCGTCGAGGGGGGCTCCTTGCGGAGCCCTCTCTCATCTACCGCTCAGCGTGATCAATGAGGCCGATGCCTTGTCTCGCACCTACAGGCTCGCAGTGGTGCCCTGCCCCTCGTACAGCGGATGTTTCCGTTGGGTCGTGTCGTCCGCGGACGGCCTCGTCTCTGAGCAATCGGCCTATCCCTACGCGACCAGGGCGGCGGCTTTGATTGTGGGCCGCATCCGGTTGGTCGACCTCAATGCCGGTCGACCAAGATCAGCAAGCACGGATCGCTGAAAACATACCCGAGGCGGTCTGGTGAGCGGGGCCCCGGGATTTCAGCTTAGAGACCGGCCAGGATCTAAGCCTGTGCGCCGCCGCATACGTGCCGGACACTCTCGATGCCTGAAAGTGAGCGGCGCTGGAGCATTAGCCGCCGCGCTTTGGTCTCATCAGCAAACCGTGATGCATCATACAGATGGTCGGCGAGTTTGAGTCGAGCGACAGGAGTTTCATCCCATGCCCTACAGCCGACCGACCGCACGCCTTTTCCTCTCTGCGACCCTGTCGTTGGCTGGGCTCGTGGCGGCGCAAGCCGCGACCGTCTCCGATGAGGACAAGGCTTTCGTCGCCAAGGTCTCACAGGGCGGGATGTACGAGGTTGAGTTAGGTAAGCTCGCTGAGGACAAGGGCGCGCGTCAGGACATTAAGGACCAAGGCAACACCGAAGCGCATGACCACGGTCTCGTTGGCGACAAGCTGAAGTCGATTGCTACCAGCGCTGGGCTCTCTTTCCCCGACACACTCAACGCCGAGTTTCAGGGGCGGCTCGACCGGATGAAAAGTCTATCTGGCGCCGCCTTCGACTCTGCCTACGTCAAGGACATGAAGGCGATCCACGACGCCGACGGTGCTGCCTTCGCCAAGGAGGTCAAGTCCGGCACCAATCCGGATCTGAAAGCCTTCGCCGCCGAGACTTACCGGATCGTGCAACGCCATCTCGGCGAACTCGGTGCAAAGACGAATTAAGATTGCCTTGGCCACGTCGATCCAGTGGCCGGACTTGAAAGCGAACGGCTTGGCGTTCTTGTCCTTAAGGTAGGCGTCCAACGCGGCCACGATCTGGTCGTCCGTGACCTCAGACTTGCGGCGCAGTTCGCCGACGCCGGGGATCTCTTTAGCCATAGCGCGGGGCTATCTTGGGCCGTCTCGCGAGTCGAGTGCTATGGCACCTCAGGCTGCGGCGGTAGCGAAGACCCCCGGCGCTGGCTGACCCCTCCCCGGTGAAGGGAGGGGCCCGGAGGCCCCCGCTTCAGATCGCCCGGGCCTTGTAGCGGACGATCCCGCAGGAGTTCAGGAGGTCGACCCGCTTGTGGGCTTCGTGCTCGCTGCACCGGAGGATCGCCTTGCCGGTCTTGGTGTCGATGATCTGAAAGGACTTCGTCATCTGCGTGGTTCCTCGCTGACGATAACTATGTAATACTTGCGGATACTTTCAACGTCAATAAGCGCTCGCAAGAAAAAAGGCGGAACAGACGAGGTTTTGCGCAAGCCGATGAAGATCAGACCAATGTATTTCCTTATGTTGTTAGAAAGCCAACACGGCGCGAAGTTGGAGTGGCGTCCCTGACGAACGATCCGCAGCCGCCAGCGGTAGCGCCGCTTGTGCAACTGCAAATCACCAAGGTTGAGAGAATCTCAGCATCCGATGCAGCAGAGTTAACGAGCCCAGGAATGGAAAATGGATCTCCGGAAGGACAGTTAAGAAAATGCCTGAATAAAGCTGGCCTTCGATCACACGCCACGCTCCAATCTCTTGACTTTCTGAGCGGTTCGGATCGTTCGTGTTGAGGGGCATGAAAGGATCATGAAATGTCCGAGAACACACCCACATCGCAGAATAACCACCTCGAACTGAGCGCGGATATCGTGTCGGCATACGTGTCGAACAATAGCGTTCCGGTGGCTGAACTGCCGGCCCTGCTTTCCGGGGTCTACTCGGCTCTCTCCGGGCTCGGTCAGGGTAGCGCGCCGGAGGCGTCCGCGGTCGAGAAGCCTACGCCTGCTCAGATCCGCAAGTCCGTCAGGGACGACGCGCTGGTGAGCTTCATCGACGGCAAGCCGTACAAGACGCTGAAGCGTCACCTCAGCAAGAGCGGTATGACGATCGAGCAGTATCGTGAGCGCTTCGGCTTGCCGAGGGATTACCCCTCCACGGCTGCGAGCTACTCGGCGCAGCGCTCCGCGCTCGCCAAGAGCCTCGGGCTGGGTCAACAGCGCAAGGCAGCCGCGAAGACCGCCCATACTGACGCGACCGTCGCCGAGACGCCGAAGAAGGCTGTCCGATCGAAGAAGGCTGCGGAGCCGGCGGCGAAGCCCACCAGGGGCCAAAAGAAGGCTTCAGCGGCTACCGCAGCTTAGTGATGGAGCCCGAAGCCTCGGCTTATCAATCTAGGTTGTCGGCAGATGCCGGACGTGGGCGGCAAGCGAGCGCTGCCCACGCTCCGATCCAGTTAGGAATCAGGGATCGTTCACGGCGGATATCAGTCGACCGATCGTCGAAAGGCGACCTTCAGCTCGCGGTGTTCGGCGTTGCCAGCTGTCCCCAATGGTCATTCCCCCCGGCCGCTTCTCTGAATGACCGATGCCAGTCCCAGAGAGGAGTCGTGTCCGCGAGCCGTACCCGCGTCGTGAGAAGGCCCACGTCACGCCTTCAGCGCTCCGCCGGGGCTTGCACAGGCGGTCGCCGGCTCATCCCGTAATCGGGGCGGGCCTCGGCGCGCGAGACGGCCGGCCCATGGGCATCGAGTTGGGTAAGCCCGCCGATCAGTGCCAGCATCTCGAGCCCAGTAGCGACAACGACCAGGATCACGGTGGTCTGGCCCGCGTATTGACCCGCCCAGGTGATCGAGATGCCGCCCAGCGTGAACACGCCGGCGATGCTCGCCGCAGTAGCGAGGGCAGGAAGCATCGGACACCTCTTGCGCAGCCCCGGCCGCCGTGTCGGGCAGCGACCAGGGCTAACACGCGCCGTCGTCGGCCAGCGCGCCTCGTCAGACGTCCGCTGCGGGCGGCTCGCCTGTTCCGTGTATCCGTCCGACACCGCGGCTCGGATAATCCGCAGCTGACCGCACCCGGTCCGCCCAGGGCATGCTGGCTGATTGACGCCCTTGTGGCAGCGCTCCGAAGTCTTCCGGCCGAAGCCGGCGGTGCGATGGCGCTGGATGGGCCGCCAGGGTGTGCGGAATGGCAGCAGCCTGCAGAGCCGCGACACCCTCGACGACGGCCTTGCCGAGGTCCGCCAGCGCCATCAGTGCCTTGGCGGCGGGCTCATGATCCCGCAGCGCTGCGAGGAAGTCATTGCGGGCGCTCCGGCAGGCGGCCTGATAGGCGAGCCGGCAGATCAGCCGCTCGTCATCGTCGAGGCGCTGTCCCTTCTGCGCGGTGGCGTTGCGCCAGTCAGCATCCGCGCTGGCCACTGCGATGGCCCGATCGATCTCGGCCGCCGTGAGACCCCAAACGCCGGCATACATCTTCGGCACGAAGGTTTCGACGGCCGCCTCGATCGACCTCTGCACGAAGATGTCCAGCTCCGGTCGACCAGCCAACAGTTGGCGGAAGATGGCGTGCTCTGCCGCGTTGGCGAAGGCCAGGAGCACCTTTCGCTCAGCGAGCATGGGCTGGCACCTTCCTGGCCTGAGCCTTCGCAGCGCGGCGCTCCTGCCGGGACATGCCGGCGGCCGGCCGACCGTGTGTCGTCTCGAGCGCGGCCAGCTTCGCGTGGTCGACCTCGAACGTGTCGACGTTGATCGCCCCCGCCGCCACCGCGGCCATGAACTTCACGTAGGACCAGGCAATTCCGCACGGCACGGCCTTGGGCCACCGGCTGTCATCGAACGGGGCCGGCTGGATCGGCTCGCCGGCGATGTCGGGCCACTCGTGGATGGGCCCGAGGCGCGCGCCGTCGCGATCGATCACGGTCAGCCACAGCTCGCCGCCGATGACGTGCCGGCCGCCGAAGCCCGTCCAGGCCGCCGCACCCTTCCGGCGCTGTTCCTCGGCGAGGGGGATCCCATGCCGGAGGGGATCGAAGGTCTCGGGCGTCCAGTCCTCGTCCGGCTCTGCGCCTTGCCTGTGCAGGCGGCACAGCGCCATAAGATCGAAGTCGTCGTGCCACGCCCCCTCGATCTCGACCCAGGTGTAGGGCGGCGCATGATCGCCAGGCGCGCCGGGTGAGCGCAGCACGAAAGCGCGGGCCCGATCCTCCCGCTCCGACCAGCCGGCGACGTGCACCTCAATCAGGGTCTGGCCGGAGAGGTGACCGGCCGCGAGCGCTCCCAGGTGTTCCCGCTCGAACTCCGGACCGCTCTGCGCCACGAACTCGTCGAAGCTGCCGTAGCGCTCGGCCAGCTCGCGGCCTGCGCACATCCCCCAGGCGTTACCCCGGAAGGTGAGCGCGCCGTTCCAGGAGGCGACTCCAACGGTCTTCTGATCGAAGCCGATGATCCGACCTGTCGCATTATACAGGGACGTGTCGGTGAGGACGACGACCCTACGCGAGGTCGCGAAGACGTTGACGAGCGACATGTCGCCGATCCTTCTTGCTGGAGGGGATGCTGCCGATTGCGCCCGCGCCTGCACCCGCGATGGCGAGTACTGGGTTGCCGGTGGCGAGGCCGGCGAGACCGCCGCTCAGGGCGCCCATGATGGGACTCTGCGACGAGTAGCCGACCGACGCGCCAGCCCCGACCGCGGCGAGACCCTGGCCCAACGGTGAAGAGATGATGCCGCCACCGGCCTTCGACTCCTTGAGCCAACTGGTGACCGCCTTGCCGAGACCAGACTCGGCTCCCAGGCCCAACGAGTCCGCGATCTTGTCGGTGTCGAAAATCGAGCCGAGACCGCTCGCCTCCATCGTTGGCCCCTGCGCGCCAGCGAGCGGGGCACGGGCGGCCAAGTCGGTGCCGAGCACGCCATTCAGGCTGAGCTTGCCGCCAAGCAAACCGCCGATGTCGCCGCTCTCCTCGCCGGCGGTGCCAAACAGCGCCGCCAACCCACCCTTTCCGGTAAGCAGCGCCTTGAGGCTGCTGCTGGCAAACGTCTTCGAGAGGTCCGCGAATGCCTCACCAATTTTCTTGCCCCCGAGGACCACGTCGTCCGCGAAGGTCGAGAAGTCGTCGGACAGCTCCCGCTGCGCCTCCTTCGTCAGTTCGAGCCCACGCTTGGCTTTCGCGAGTGCATCCGTGCTGGCGGCGACCGATGTGCCGAGCCCGTCCCACTTCTGCCGCATGGCATCGGTCACATCGATGCCAGACTTTTCAGCGGCTCGCTGCAGATCATGAGCGAGCTTCATCTTAATTACGGCGTCCGTATTCATCCCAACACTGCGCGTTTCGAGATCCATCTCCTCGATGTGATCCTTCGTCCGCTGGATCAGGCTGTCATAGGACGATGTCGCGTCCTGCGCGGCCTGCTTCGCCTGCCGGGCCGGCGCTGGATCCGGCTTACGGTTATCTACCACCGTGGAAACGTAACCCAGATCGCGGCCGGTAATCGTAGGCAGGAATGGACCGTTCAGCTTGGAGGGATCCACGGCTTCCGTGATCTCCTGCTCCGACTGCTTGCTGATGATGCCGAGCTGCGAGAGAAGGCCGGAGACCTGCCCAGCGACCGCACTGAATGCGCCGCCGATCGCTGAGGTCACTGTCGCCCCGAACGCCACCACGCCATCGATCGCGCCGTTGATCGCCTGCACGATCGATAGAACGGTCTGCAGGATCCTCAGCCATATCCCATCGAGGAGCGTAGCTGCCGCGCTGAAATCCAGGTTCACCGCCCAGGCGTCGGAAATGGCCTGCTTCGTGTCGGCGATGTTCTTGTTGAGCTGCAGCGCGCGGTCCACCTGCTCCTGCTTGAGCACTTCCTTCTCGGCAGCTGCCTGCAACGCGGCGGACAACTGCTCCGCGCTTGTGCCGGTGACGCGCATCCGCTCGACGGTCTCAGGGCCAAGCACCTTCGTCCCGACATCAATGCTGGCGAGATGCAGACCGAGAGCGTCGAGCTCTTTCATCGCCGCGAGGCCGGCCTTCAGGCGCTCCTCGAAGGTCGTTGCGGTGTCTGCCAGGGCCGTCGACTGCAGGCCGTTGGCACCCGCTACGCCCGTGGCGGTGATGCTGTTCAGCAGCTTCGACAGGTTGTTATTGTCCTGCCCCCAGGTGTCTTTCAGGAAGCTCGCTGCATGCTGGAGCGCCTGATCCATCTGTTCACTGGTCGCCCCGATCGCCTTCCCGGCCGCCTCAAAGCTCTTCAAAAACGGTGCACCGACATCGAGGCTCTGCGCTCGCTGGCCGAGATCGATCAGCTTCTGCAGATCGTCATAGGCCTTGCCGATGACCGCGGAGGCCACCTGAAAGGCGGCGAAGGCGGCGGCGATCGGTAGGATAGAGGCTGGGATGAGCCGGAGCGCACCGAACAGAAGCCCCGTAACCGAACTCGCTCCCTCGACCTTGGCGGCATAGGTGAGCAGATAGCCCGCCACAGCGCCCAACGCCTCACCAGCCAATGCGAGGCCGCGGGCCGCAACCGTACCACCCGACGCCACCGCGCCGCCCATCGCGGTGCTGCCCTCCGCGAAAGTAGCCACAGAGGCTGATGCGGAGCCCAGGTAACCGGCGGCTGAGGTAGCGAGACCCGCAAGCGCACGCGCCGCGGCAACGCTGGCCGCCAGCACCAGAACGGGGTGGGCGGCGGCCGCCTTTCCCACCTCCGCATAGACGCTGGTCTGCTTGCCGATGGCTGCGGAATTGTCGTTGGCCGCCTTCTGCGCTGCTGCGTAGGAGGTAACCGCCTTCTCCTGTGCAGCCGTGAGTCCGTTGGTCGATGCAGCGGCGGCATCCTGTGCCTGCTGCACCTGCGCGAGAGCTCGTGCCTCCTGATCAAGTTGCCGCTGCGCTTTCGCTGCCACCGCCTCCCGCATGGCTGCAGCTCGGGTCGCGCGATCGCTCGCGGTGCTACCCTTGTCGTTGCTCGCTGCGGACTTGTCCTGCGAGGTCGTCAGCTTGTCGAGGGACGCACCCAGAGCGTCGACCTTCGCCTTCGTCTGATCCACGCCCTCCGTCGTGTAACGGAAGACGTATTCATCGACGCGCTGTTCAACGGCAGCCATCACCAGCCTCCGATCAGGATCATCGAGTTGCGATCGAAAGCCGGGCCCGGAGCTAATTCACCGCCAATTTTTTTTCGCGGCGTTTCTCGGAAAATGCTTTCCCATGCGGTTGCCGCTCCCTCAATCTGATTCCTTAATCGAGGCCCCCTACCCCTTCCGGCATTCGGGCGATTGGCGATGGCTTCACGCAGCATGGGCGTGCTCCGATGCGCCGATGGACCTATGACGATGGGTGGGGGGCACCATCACGGCGAGCGCCGCGTAGACCTCGCGGATGCGGGCCTCATGCCGATCCAGCTCAGTGGCCAGACCGACGAGGCGGGAGCGATGCTCTGACGGGAGCGCATGCCAGTGGCGATCCACGCTTGCACGCGAGAAACCGAACCGCTCGGCGACGCGACGCAGGCTGATGCCGCGAGCGCAGGCGAATTCGATCTCGACGCAAGCTGGGTGCGTGGCGATGCTCGACTTGCGACCGGGCCGCTGTTTGATTGAGGTCTCAGGCGACATGCAAGCGGGCTCCACCGGTTGAACCGGATCGAGGGGCCCGCGGCCAACCCTGTTGCGGGTGGCCCTATGGCATGTCGCGGCGTCGGCTTATGCCGAAGGTGACACGAGAACGTATCGTGAAACCGTGTCTCGGATCAAGCGGAGTCTTTCAAGCTCAAAGGCCACGAATCCAGCAGGTCTGAACCGGCTCGCAGTTCGACACGGTGGGCGTGGGCATCGTCGCGCGTCCGGCACAGATCGATTGCCGAAGCGAAACGGGTACGCGCGGCGATGTCGGTCTCCACATCCTCCGCCAGGACTTGCTGGCCGTCACGGTAGGTAAACACGCAGAACGGTGGGTTCTTCATATCGCTGACTTCCATGATCGGTCTCATGCTGCCTTGAAACATTGGCAACGCCGCTCAGGAGGATCCAGGGCCGCCCAGGCTGAAAGGACGCGGCCGCGCGGGCCGCAGGCCTGTCGTACTGTGTCTGGAGCCGCTCGTTCCCGATCGCGTATTCAGCTGGCCCACTGCATAGTGCTGCCGCCGGCGATCGAGACCGACATGGCATCGTAGCAGCTGGCATCTGACAGGAAGCTCGATGACCTCATCTGCTGACGCTGTCTCGACACCAGCTGTCGCTGAGCATCCCGTTCGTCCCGCATTGCTGCTGGGGGCGCTCGGCGTGGTGTTCGGTGACATCGGCACGAGCCCGATCTACGCCTTCCGGGAATCGCTCAAGGTCGCTGGGGAGACCACCACCGAGGCGACCGTGTTCGGTGTCCTCTCGATGGTGTTCTGGGCTGTTATCCTCATCGTGGCCCTCAAGTACGTCGTCTTCGTCATGAGGGCCGACAATCAGGGCGAGGGAGGCACCATGGCGCTCCTGTCACTGGCTCTACCAGTTGCTGGGAAGCTGCGGCCTGTCCTCGCCGTCATTGGACTGGCTGGCGCATCGCTGTTCTTCGGTGACGCGATGATCACCCCGGCGATCTCGGTTCTAAGCGCGATCGAGGGTCTTCAACTCGTGACCCCGGTCGTTACGCCCTACGTCGTGCCCATCGCCGCGCTCGTCCTGATTGGTCTGTTCGCAATTCAGAGCCGCGGCAGCGGCAGCGTCGGCTTTCTGTTCGGCCCGGTGATGGCCGCCTGGTTTCTCACCCTGGCACTGTTCGGGCTGTACCACCTGCTGCAGCAGCCTCGTGTGCTACTTGCCTTCGATCCCCGATACGCTCTGGCCTACGTCGGCCATGCGGGTGCGGGAGTAATGTTCGCGGTTCTAGGATCAGTCTTCCTAGCGCTCACCGGCGGTGAGGCGCTCTATGCCGACATGGGCCATTTCGGCCGCGGCGCCATTCGGATCAACTGGTTCGCATTCGTGCTGCCCGCGCTCCTACTCAACTACCTCGGACAGGGTGCCCTCGTGCTCACTGATCCCGCGGCTGCAGCCAATCCATTCTTCCTGCTGTTTCCAAGCTGGTTGCTGGCTCCCTTCGTCGGGCTCACGACGCTGGCTACCGTGATTGCCAGCCAAGCGGTGCTGTCTGGTGCCTTCGCCCTCGTGCAGCAGGCCATTCAACTTGGCGCCATCCCTCGTCTTGAGATCCGGCAGACGTCGGAGGAGTCGATTGGCCAGGTGTACGTGCCGCAGTTGAATTGGCTACTCGCTGCGGTGGTGCTTGGTCTCGTATTCGGCTTCCGGTCATCGGACGCGCTCGCCAACGCCTACGGCATCGCGGTCGCTGGCGACATGATGGTGACCACCCTCCTCGTCACCACCGTTGCCTACGGTCTATGGCGCTGGCCGCCCTACTTGGTCTTCCCGGTCGCCGGTCTGTTCCTGGCGCTCGATCTCACCTTCGTTGGAGCCAACATTCATAAGATTCCGGCAGGGGGCTGGTTTCCGCTATTGGTCGGAAGCGTTGCGCTGACGCTGATGCTCACGTGGCGAAAGGGCCGGGCTGTCGCCTTCGACCGCCGGGACAAGAATGCCGCCACGATGACGGATTTCATTGCTGGCCTTGATCGGCCGGGCGCGCCGATCCGAATGCGTGGCACCGCAATTTATCTCACCAAGCAGACCGACATCGTTCCCGCGGCGCTCGCGCTGAACGTTCGGCACAATGGGGTGGTGCACGAGCGTGTGGTGATGCTCAAGGTGACGACGGAACGAGCTCCCCGGGTCCATGAGTCAGAGCGCGTCAAGATCGAGCCGCTGCCGGCCGGCTTCAGCTTAGTCTGGCTGACCTTCGGGTTCGCCGAGAAACCCGATGTCATGGCGGCGCTGCGGCTGCATCGGAATGAGGTTGGGGTCGATCCGGACACCGCGTCGTTCTTCATCGGGCGTGAGAAGCCCGTCCCGTCGCTGCGCCCGGAGCTGAGCTCATGGGAGGAGCCGCTCTACGCCTTCATGGCCCGCAATGCTGTGCGTTCGCCGGACTACTACCGGATTCCGCCGCCTCGGGTCGTCGAACTCGGGACCCAGGTTGAGATGTAGGCGCTCATGATACCGGGCCCGCCTCTCCCGGGTGGCGACCAGATCTGAACCTAAATGCGACGGTGGGCTTATTGATCGATCGAGCCTGCCAATCGCTGAACTTCCTGCAGTGCCTCGATCACATCAGCGAGTCGAGCCAGCGGTATCCTGATACCCTTTGGCGTCTCGCGCATTGGCCCGTGGCCAGTGGTGACTGCCACGCGCAGATCGCAACCGAGAGTGCCTCCCTTTTCGCGCAGGCTCACCCTGATACTCTCGCGAGCGCTTTTTGGAATTTCGCCGACGATCCGGTCGGGCATGGCTGGGCTCCTCCGGTTACGGCCGTGTCACCGCGGCGTAGCTGGCCAGGATGTGCCGTCGATCTTTCGCAGCCAGGGTGTCGATCTCGACAAGCACCTCGCAAAACCGCCCCATCGTGCGATGGCGCTCGGCCGCTCGGATGGCATCTTGGAGAGCGAGTCCGCGGGGGCCGAGCAGCAGGTGCGAGACAGCTCGCAGGATGCGCAGACGTGCCACGCGCTCGTTGGGATCAAGATCCGGTGCGAATGGCCCCCACGCATCAGCCGGCCGAATGAATGGACGCCCTGACCCTATCCCTGACGGAAGAGGGGGTGGCGAGCGCGGTGTAGGGATCGGCGTCATGGGTCACCCCGATGCGCGACCTGCGCGACCGCCACTTCGGCCAGGGCCCGGCACATGGCAGGATCAGACAAGGCGGCGGCGAGTGCGCTCCGTTGCTCTGGCGACAGTTCGGCTTCCTCGATCCCGCCGATGCACGTGTCGAGGTAGGCATCGCCCGCGGCTTCACTCCGCCCGATCGATCGGACGAAGGCGGGGCCCTTGTTCTTGAACACCTGCTTTACGCCGGCGATCGTGAAGCCCTGCCGATGCAGCATGTGGCGGATGCCAGCGACGAGCTCGACGTCGTCCTGGCGATAGTACCGAGTCCGGCCACGCCGTATCGGTCTCAGGTGGCTGAACTGAGTTTCCCAATACCGGAGGACATACTGCTGGAGGTCGAGCTCCTCCGACACGCTGGCGATGCCGCGAAGGATCATGCCGCCACCTGCATGCGCCGGAGCAGGGCAGAAGTTGCGGCATCCATGTCGCCGAATGTGCCGATGGCGTTTCCGTCCGGGCTCCATGCGAAAACGCAATGGGGTCCACCACGCTCCACTGAGCCAATCAGGGTCCCACCGCTGAATAGGTCGAGCCGCATCGCCGCCTCCCCATTGATGCATGGTATCTATCATAGATTGCTGATTGATACATATAGCGCATCAATTGCGACACGAGGGTTCGGATCGGCGCGCCCGAGAACACCTCTCCCCTTGCGAGGGGAGGTCGACGATATTTGCTTGGAACGGCCCCCGGGATGACTCCGGCTGGGCGGATCAAGGCTGGCTAAACCCCCTGGTTTTTCCGGGCAGTTTGTCTCCAGCGAACTCTTTCCAAAACGGAATGAGTTGCTCCGCACAGATGAAGACGCGGCCAAAGTTCAAAATCCTGGCCGCCGGCGGACGTCAGCCTAAAGCCGCTGCCAAACCACAGCCCGAGCCGCGGCGCCGCTCCACGGGTCGGATATCGCAGGGATTGGGCCTTTGGCCGATCAAGGCACTGGTGATGACCCGCGCGCGTCGGACCACTCGCGATCCCACTGGGCCTGCGCCTTGCGGATCGACCCGACCGTGCTTGGTGAAAGGCCTAGCCGCCTGGCCACCTCGCGATCGGTGTGGCCCTCGGCGAGGAGGACACGGATCGCCGGCATTGGTGGTGCTGTCATGCAGCCGGCGAACCTTGGCGAAGAGGTCGAGATCGAGGGCGGTCGTCATGCTCGGCCTCGACGCGGTGAGCTGACCGGCAGAGGGATATCGTCTGAAGCCGAATCCAGTTCGGCTGTCTCGATGGCCGCACGAATGGCCGCCATCATCGCATCGGCGCCAGCTACTGTGAGTTCAATCCGATCAGTGGCCTTCGATGCTTCACCTGCGCCTGCTCGCAGGCGGAGGCGGACCTGAGGCCTGCCATTCACCAGCATACAGGTGACCGTCGCTCGGTGATCACGCTCACCTGCAATTCCAACCTTCCGGGCGATGCGAACGCCGCTCATCTATCCAACCTCCATGATGCGATATGGCGGCCGCCCACACCGAACCGGCATGGGCGATTTGATTCAGGATTCGCGAACAGCGCAGATCGCCCGGCTCAGCCGGCATTCCGCGCGCTCCAGATGGACGATCGCCGCATCCCTATCGCCACGAGCCTCCGCATGATCGGCAGCGCGCCGGTCCCACCGAGCGAGCGCCTCCATCCACCAGGGCCATAGGCGACGCCGGGCCCACAGCATGGGCAGCGAGACGATGAGCAGGATCGAGAGGCGCCACATCACAGGCCTCCATTCAGCAAGGTGATTTGCACCGGCCGAATTGGAGACCGAGCCTGATGATCGCGGATTACGTCCACCCGGGGAGGAGCGAGCAGCCGTCGTATTGAGGCACCACCGCCTGTCCCATCACCTTCCGAAAGCAGCAGCGGATCGGCCTCCGTGGCCCTAGCGATTTCCGTCCTGCCCCCGTGCGAATGCACGTCAGCACCAGCGTTTCGATTGGCACCGCCGCATCTCGCTGGACCCGGTTCGATTTGGTTTTTTGAGGGAGCCACATCCTGTCGCAAGTGTGTCCCATCACCCTGTGAGAAGAGAACGCGGGTGGACACACTTGCGTCACGTGCTCGGCGACGCTCCCAGGTACGTCGGCTGATGCCCTCGGCCACCCAGGGCTTCTGGCTCGAGAGGGACCGACTCTCGTAGACTGGCCGGGGAAGCCGACCACGCTGAACGCGCTTCCGCTCTCGATCGCGCTGCTGCTTTGCCTCCTTCTGCCGTGCGATCCGGTCGGTCCGCGGTTCGTCGACACCCTCGATCTGTCTGATCCCGAACTCCTCACGCTCGGCCGACGTCATCGCTAGAAGTTCGCCAGTCGCGGTCGCGCTCATGAGTTTCGGACCATGAGCAGCGTTATGCCGCTTCACACTCTCGATGATGGTCTGGAGCTCGGAGCTGGAGAATGCTCCAAGCTCTGCTCGATGGATCGAGGTGCTGAGAGCTTCCATGTCCAAGCCGAACCAGCGAAGGAAACGCTGTCGGCGTGGGATTCCGTACGGGCCGGCCGGGACCGACCCAAGGGTTGATGCCAGGGCGAATACGAAGTTGCCTGGATCGACCGATAGACCGCGATCACGTCGCTTCGTAGCCAACTTGATAATGTCGGCCAATCGGAAGGCGGCGCGGGCCCTCCGCGTTTTCCAATCGAGCGGGAAGGCTTCGACGATGCCTATTGGCTGTATCGAGCCGGCGCTGTATGTAGAAGGGGCTTTCCCAAGCAGTCCTGAACCGGATTTCGAAAGGCGGTCGTTCCCAGCGGCCGCTTTTCTCCGTTCAGGATGCCTTTCGCCCCGAAGCGGGGCGCAATTCATGATGTAGGCACTCCTCCCGCTTCGCTGCCGGCCGATAGAGCGCTGATCGCATTCATGGCTACTTTTCGGGACGGATAGCTGCCGAGGACAGAGCCATCGGCCCGGAATGCGGTCACGCCGCCAGCAGAGCTGCGCGTGTGGCCGATCAGGCGAGTCCCGCTGTAGATCGCCTGATCGCCTGAGAGGGTGCCTGGCCGCCTCATGCCGCCACCCGCGAGCCAGCTGTACCGATCGGCTGTAGCGAGGCTTCCCAGGCGTCGAGGTCGGATGCGCGCCAAGCGACAAGCTGCGCGCTGATCCTCACAGGAGCGGGAAAGGTCCCCTCGTTGACCCGTCGCCATACCGTGGTGCGGCTCAAGCCAATTCGCTCGCGCACCTGCGGCCAGCGAACCAATCCTTTTCTCTGTTCCATCGTGTCGCTCCATTCTTCGGGCGACACGAACAATGTGCAGGAGATTTCAGCCTGTCATAGGATTTCTGGGAGCCCCCCAGGTGTCCAACTATGGATTTCTGGGGGGCCCCTTCATGTCCAACCTGGCAGACTCAGAACTCGAGGCGCTCTTACCACAATGCTCTCGGAAGCAGCGTTCAAGATATGCAACTGCGCCATCAAAAGATGCGCTATCGATACAATGGGAACATGCCACTGCCGCACACGACAATCTAAGACTTTTTCCAAGGGATAAATGCTTAGATATTAAGTTTGCAAGCTGTCTCTCATTATATCGACTTAATTTTCTGCTTGGTCGGCGCACCCAGCCACCACTCTCTTCAATCAAACCTGAGTTTTTTATAACCTTAATCACCTCTTCGAAAATCTGATTTCCTGTAAGCTCTTGCAGCAAATCAAGTTCCTTAAACAGAGATTTGGCTCCAATCCCGTGTTTGAAAGCTATGGGACTCCTTCTTGCAGCTCTCCTAGCGCTGTCTTTTACCCAAGATGTTTCGTAACGTGAAAAAGTGCTCATTCAGGAATGCCGAGCTATAGAAACGACGTTGGACGGCAATGATTGACCAGCAATTATCTTGATCAATTCACTGTCTAGGGCTTCAAGCGCAATTTTCTTCTCCGGAACATAATCGTATTGATCATATACCGAACCTGTCACCGAGCTCTTCGTCGTGCTCACGTGATTGAGCACATACCCTTGGGTCAAGCGCCCGACGCTGAGCTTTCCAAGCAACGTTGCGGCTGTGCGCCTCAAGTCGTGCGGCGTCACATTCGTCTCGAACACGCCTTCCCGTAGGCCCTCGAAAGCCTTGGCGAGGTTCTGTGGGGTGATGAACTTGCCGCGAGGACTGACAATCAGCGCTCCGGCCGACCGGTCCGCACAGAGCCGGCACACGATCTCCAATGCCTTACCGACCAAAGGGACCTTGTGCTGGCGACCGTTTTTCGTCCGCGAGGGTGGTAGCGTCCAAACTCCGGTAGCGAGGTCGATCTCCTCTGCTCGGATGCCCGCACACTCGCCAGGCCTCTGCCCAGTAAGCAGGATCAGCCGGAATGCATCTCGATATGCTGGCGCCGCCGCTTCGGTCGCCTTCCAGAACGCCACGATCTCCGCGTCCGAGAGGTAGCGATCCTTCGGGGTTTCCTCATGCCGGCGCTTCAAACCGGTAACCGGATTCAGCGGAACGAGCCCCTCTGAGACGCCCCAAGAATAGGCCGCACTGAGGGTGTTCAGAACACGATTGCCCACGACCGGCGCACGGGCCGCGATCTTGTCGAGGAGGTTCGCCACCTCGGCACGGGTCAGCTCTTCAGCGCGGCGCTGGCCAAGCGCTGGAATGACGTCGCGTTTGAGCAGCCCCTCGTAGTCGCGCCAGGAGCGCAGCTTCTTCTTGGCGTAGCGCTCGATGTATCGCTCAAGGAAGCCAGCGACCGTGAGTGCGGCGACGCGCTCCTGAGCGGCAGCCACGGGATCCCCGCCCTCCTGGACGCTCCGGCGGAGGGCGAATGTCTTCTCGCGGGCCTGAGCCAGGCTCCAGCTAGGATAGTCGCCGATCGTGAACCGCCGCTGCTTGGCGCTGCCCTTTGGCCGGTAGATGAAACTCCACGACTTCGAAGAGGCCGAGACACGGAGGCACAGGCCTTGGGCCTTGGCGTCGTAGATCATCAGCCGAGACGCCCCTTCGGCTTTCAGCGATCGCACCTGCGCATCGGTCAACATCTGAGCCGGCAACTGCGCCTCACGAGCCCTTCCCCGGGTCACGTCCGGGTCACAGATCTACGGTACAGGACGGATGGCGGTGAAACAAGCTGAGACGTAAAGCAATGACAAAACAATTGTTTGGGCGTTTCAGCTGATGCCCTCGTTTTTCACGGAAATTGTACCAAGATCAAGTAAGCCGACGGGCACCAGCCCCGGTCGTTACGAAGCCGCTCCGGAGACGGGGCGGCTTTTTTCGTCGGCCCTGTCGTAACGATGCCCACGACGCGTCCAGCGATCAGGCGGATGACGCGTCCGATACCCCCGGATCAAGCGTGCGGGCGAGCGACCGGGCGATGGCAACAAGGGCGGTGACCATCGGGGTGGACGGCTCGCGGCGCGGGGCGACGAGGCCGATCGTGTGCACCAGATCCGGTGCGGTAATCGGGATGGCCCGTACGCCCTCGATAGGTCCGAGAGCATCCACCAGGATCTCCGGCATGATCGAGGCCCAGCGCAGCGTGCGCACATGGGTCAGCAAGACGATCATCGAGTTCGACTCCAGGGTCGCGGCCGGATCGGCCCCCGATTCCCGGATCTGCTGGTCGATGATCCGCCGGTTTTGCATGTTGGGGGTGAGCAAGCAGAGCGGCAGGCTGCCGGTCTCGGCCCAGGTGACGCTCGCCCGCTGGTCGAAGGGACCGCCGATCGCCGTCACGAGACGGTAGCGCTCCCGGTAGAGCGGGACGGAGATCACCCGCCCGAGGGGTTCGTTGTCGAGATAGGTCAGGCCGGCATCCGCCTCCAGATTCTCGATCAGCGAGAAGATGTCGGTCGAGGTCGCCGACTCGACCGTGAGCCGCACGTCCGGGTGCCGCTCCCGGTAGGGTGTGGTGAGATGCGCGATCATCGGCAGGGCTGTGGGGATCGACGCGATGCGCAGATGCCCGGTCAGGCCCCGGCGCAGGCCGGTGACCTCCTCGTGCATCGCGCGGGCATCGGCCACGATCCGCCGCGCCCATTCCAGCACCCGCTCCCCTTCGGGGGTGAAGCCCTGGAAGCGCGAGCCGCGCAGCACGAGTTGCACGCCGAAGCGGTTCTCCAGCTGTTTCACGCCGGCCGAGAGGGTCTGCTGGGTCACCCCGCAGGCCTCGGCGGCGTGTCCGAAATGCTGCTCGCGGGCGAGCGCGAGCAGGAAGTCCAGCTTGTCGATCACCACGCAGGGATCCCGGCACCGCAAGTCGCCGGGAGCCTAGCGACCCAGCACGACACCCACAACCACGTGCGGCGGTCGCTCACCGGAACAGGATGAAGGCCTTCGACAGGGTGATGCCGATGCCCCAGACAATCGGGATGCCGACAATCGCCCAGGCCACGGCCGCACCGGGGCTGAACCCGCCGCGGCCGATGCCGAAGGAGCCCGACGGTCCGGTGGCCGTGGCACCGGCCTTGACGTCAAGGGTGGCCCGCTCCGAATCGGACATGAACCAGCGTTGGGCCAGCGGCCGGACAAGCAGGTTGCACAGGAACCCGACCGCCAGGAAGCTCGCCAGCACGTACATGGTCCGGCCATAGAGATCGGCCCCCTGGACGCCGGCAGCCACCTGAGCTTCGCGGATCTTGGTGATGACGAATGGCCCGACGATGCCCGCCATCGACCACGCCGTGAGCAGGCGCCCATGAATGGCGCCCACGAACTGCGTGCCGAACACGTCGGCAAGGTAGGCCGGCACCGTCGCGAAGCCGCCGCCATACATGGACAGGATCACGCAGAAGATGGCGACAAACAGGGCCTGCGAGCCGATGCCGGCCGCCCAGGGCGCCGCCGCGTAGAGGACGCCGCCCAGCGCGAAGAAGATCGCGTAGGTGACCTTGCGGCCGATGCGGTCCGACATCGAGGCCCAGAAGAACCGGCCCAGGATGTTGAACAGCGAGAGCAAGCCGACGAAGCCGGCCGCGATCGCAGCGACCTGCGCCTTCTGGCCGGCGTCGAGAGCCGAGAAGCCGGTGCCCGGCTGCCCGATCAAGGCGCCGCCGAAGATTTCCTGCAGCATTGGCGAAGCCAGCGCCAACACGCCGATACCGGCCGACACGTTGAGGAAGAGGACGAGCCAGATCATCCAGAACTGGAAGGTCTTGTGGGCGTCCCGGAGATGGACATGGCCGGAGGCGATCATGGCGTTCTTGGATGCCGGCGCGGTCCACCCGTCCGGGCGCCAGCCGGCGGGCGGGACCCGGTAGCCGAAGGCGCCGCCCAGCATGAACAGGATGTAGCCGACCCCCATCACCGCCAGCGTCTGCCAGACGCCGGCCGAATCCACGGTCCGGAAGCTCTTGATCAGGGTGTCGGCCAGGGGCGACCCGATCATCGCACCGCCGCCGAAGCCCATGATCGCCATGCCGGTGGCCATGCCGCGCCGGTCGGGGAACCACTTGATGAGCGTCGAGACCGGCGAGATGTAGCCGAGGCCGAGCCCAATGCCGCCGATCAGGCCCATGCCGAGCCAGACCAGCCAGAGCTGGTGGATGTAGACGCCGAAGGCGCCGATCAAAAAGCCGCCGCCCCAGCATAAGGCCGCCACGATGCCGGCCTTGCGCGGGCCCGCGCGTTCCAGCCAGCCGCCGAACAGGGCGGCCGAGAGACCGAGCATCACGATGCCGATCGAGAAGACCGTGACGAGGTCGCTGATGCGCCAGTCGCAGGTGGTGGTGAACAGAGCCGTCATCACGCCCATATCGGCGCAGGCGGCGGGGCCCGGCTTGCCGACCGAGAGCGCACGGGTCAGCGGCAGCCAGAACACCGACAGGCCGTAGGCCATGCCGATACACAGGTGAATCGCCAGGGCCGCCGGCGGGACCAGCCACCGATTGAACCCTGCCTTGGCCACGATCCGCTCGCGGGACAACAGATTTGGCATACCGCCGGGCGCGACCGCGCCCGCCACTCCAGCACCCATGACCGACTCCTCCACGGCGGTCATTTTGGTGGACCGCTCGGTGCCGCAGGATGCGCGATCTGTGTACAGGGCGCTAGCGTAATGCTTGCTGAGTAGACAGATTTAACCCGTATCTGCGCAATCTGTAAGCGAACACTCGTCGGTGATGGTCATCGGGATCGCAGTCCTAGTGCCGCCCTTCGCGTTGAAGGCAACTGCAATCCGGCACTCTGACCCTGTGCGGGTATGAGCCCGGTGCGCCCGGCATGCATCAGGACATCAGAACGAGTCAGGGCCCGGAAGATCCGGGCCCTGACGATGCTGCGAATGAGAGAAGCGTATCGAGCGCGTTCGAACGGGTCAGCCGGCGTCGCTGGCACCCTCGCCGAGCTTCTGCGGATCGCGGGTCGCTGCGCGGATCGGACTCTCGGCCTGGGGCTCGGCGCCGCGCAGGGCCCGCTGCACCAGGGTGTCGGCCCGATCGCCCATCTCCGGCAGGGCCGCTTCGAGTTTCGAGACCATCTTGGGCGTCCAGAACGCCACGATGTGCTTGTGGATGCCAGCCACCGCCTCCTCTTCCGGGTAGGACCGGAAGAAGGTGGCGATCTGGTTGGCCATGCGGAGGAGCTTGTCTTCCTGGCGGACTGCGCTCATCGCCTCACTCCGCCGCGTCGAGAGCAGTGTCTTGAGAATTGGCGATGCGCGTCAACGAGAAATCCTCCTCGTAGAACTTAGCCTGCCAGTCGGAGGGCCGGTTGGTCCGCCGGACCTGCACTGCCGTCACCTTGTACTCGGGGCAGTTGGTCGCCCAATCCGAGTAATCGGTGGTGATGACGTTGGCGCCGGTCTTGGCGTGGTGGAACGTGGTGTAGACCACACCCGGCTGCATCCGCTCCGAGACCTTGGCCTTGAGAGCGATGTCGCCCGAGCGGCTCTCCAGAGAGACCAGATCGCCCTCCACGATGCCGCGCAGCTCCGCGTCGAACGGGTGGATCTCCAGCACGTCCTCCTCGTGCCAGCGCGAGTTCTCGGTGCGCCGGGTCTGCGCGCCGACATTGTACTGGGACAGGATCCGGCCCGTGGTCAGGATCAGCGGGAACTTCGCCCCCGTCCGCTCCTCGGTGGCCACGAACTCGGTGATCATGAACCGGCCCATGCCGCGGACGAACCGGTCCACGTGCATCATCGGCGTGCCGAGCGGTGCCTTCTCGTTGCAGGGCCACTGCACCGAGCCCAGCTCGTCGAGCTTGGCGTAGGACACGCCGGTGAAGCTCGGTGTCAGGCCGGCGATCTCGTCCATGATCTCGGACGGGTGGTTGTACTCCATCTTGTAGCCGAGCGCGTTGGAGAGCAGCACCGTGCCCTCCCAGTCGCCGTAGCCGCCCATCGGGGCCATGACCTTGCGCACGCGGGAGATGCGGCGCTCGGCATTGGTGAAGGTGCCGTCCTTCTCCAGGAACGAGGCGCCCGGCAGGAAGACGTGGGCGTATTTGGCGGTCTCGTTCAGGAACAGGTCCTGGATGACGATGCACTCCATCGCCATCAGGCCCGCTGTCACGTGGTGCGTGTCGGGATCGGACTGCGCGATGTCCTCGCCCTGGATGTACATCCCCTTGAACGCGCCATCGACGGCTTCGTCCAGCATGTTGGTGATGCGCAGGCCCGGCGCGCTGTCGAGTTTGGCGCCCCAGAGCGCCTCGAAGCTCTCGCGGGTGGCATCGTCCGAGACGTGACGGTAGCCGGTCAGCTCGTGCGGGAACGAGCCCATGTCGCAGGAGCCCTGCACGTTGTTCTGGCCGCGCAGCGGGTTCACGCCGGCGCCGAGCTTGCCGATGTTGCCGGTGGCCATGGCGATGTTGGCCATGCCCATCACCATGGTCGAGCCCTGGCTGTGCTCGGTGACGCCCAGCCCATAGTAGATGCCGGCCGCGCCGCCCTTGGCGTAGAGCCGGGCCGCGCCGCGGACTTCCGCCGGGTCGAGACCGGTGAACTGCTGCTGCGCCTCCGGGGAGTGCCGCTCCTCGGCGATGAACCGCGCCCAGGACTCGAACTCGGGCAGGTCGCAGCGCTCGCGGACATAGGCCTCGTCGATCAGCCCCTCGGTGACGATCACGTGCGCCAGCGAGTTGATGAAGGCGACGTTGGAGCCGGGCTTCAGCGGCAGGTGATAGTCGGCCTTGATGTGGGGCGACTTCACGAGGTCGATCTTGCGCGGATCGGCGACGATCAGTTTGGCGCCCTGGCGCAGGCGCTTCTTCATCCGCGAGCCGAACACCGGATGGCCGTCGGTCGGGTTGGCGCCGATCACCAGGATCACGTCGGAATTCTCGACCGACTTGAAGTCCTGCGTACCGGCCGAGGTGCCGAGCGTCGACATCAGGCCGTAGCCGGTCGGCGAGTGGCAGACGCGAGCGCAGGTATCGACGTTGTTGTTGCCGAAGGCGGCGCGCACCAGCTTCTGGACGAGGTAGGCCTCCTCGTTGGTACAGCGCGACGAGGTGATGCCGCCGACCGAGTCTTTTCCGTACTTGGCCTGGATCCGCTTGAACTCGCTCGCGGCCCGGTCGATGGCTTCTTCCCAGGAGACCTCGCGCCACGGATCCGTGATCTTCTCGCGGATCATCGGCTTGGTGATGCGGTCCTTATGGGTGGCGTACCCGTAGGCGAAGCGGCCCTTGACGCAGCTATGGCCCTCGTTGGCTTTGCCGCCCTTGAAGGGGACCATGCGGACGACGCGCTCGCCCTGCATCTCGGCCTTGAACGAGCAGCCGACGCCGCAATAGGCGCAGGTCGTCACCTCGGCGTGCTCGGGCTGGCCGAACGCGTGGATCGTCTTTTCCTGCAGGGTCGCGGTCGGGCAGGCCTGCACGCAGGCTCCGCAGGATACGCACTCGGATTCGAAAAAGTTGGTCGGGCCGGCCGCCACGCGGCTGTCGAAGCCGCGGCCCGCGATGGTCAGCGCGAAGGTGCCCTGCACCTCCTCGCAGGCCCGGACGCAGCGGTTGCAGACGATGCACTTCGACGGGTCGTAGGTGAAGTACGGGTTCGACTCGTCCTTCGGTAGGTACTTCTCGGCGGTCGGCGCGACGTGGTTGTCGCCCTCGTAGCCGTAGCGCACGTCGCGCAGGCCGACGACGCCGGCCATGTCCTGCAATTCGCAATCGCCGTTGGCCGCACAGGTCAGGCAGGTCAGCGGGTGATCGGAGATGTAGAGCTCCATCACGCCCTTGCGGAGCTTGGCGAGCTTCTCGTTCTGCGTATGCACCACCATGCCGTTCTCGGCCGGTGTCGTGCAGGAGGCGGGCGTGCCGCGCCGCCCCTCGATCTCCACGAGGCACAGGCGACAGGAGCCGAACGGCTCCAGCGAGTCGGTGGCGCACAGCTTCGGGATCTGCGTGCCGGCATGCATCGCCGCCGCCATCACCGAGGTGCCGGCCGGTACGGTCACCGACATGCCGTCGATGGTCAGCGTCACCGTCTGCGCACTGACGCGGATCGGCGTGCCGTAGTCGATCTCTTTGATGAGGGCCATGGAAGCCTCCTCACTCAGCCGCGACGGGCAGCGAGCCCGCACGGGTGAAATCCTCGGGGAAATGGGTGATCGCGCTCATGACGGGCATCGGCGTGAGCCCGCCCATGGCGCAGAGCGACCCATCGGTCATGACTTCGCAGAGATCCGCGATCAGGGTGAGGTTTGCCTCCGGCCGGATGCCGGCGATCACCTTGTCCATGGTCTCGACGCCGCGGGTCGCGCCGACGCGGCAGGGGGTGCACTTGCCGCAGGATTCGGTGGCGCAGAACTCGAAGGCGAAACGGGCCTGGGCGGCCATGTCGACGGTGTCGTCGAACACCACGATGCCGCCATGGCCGACGAGGCCCTTCTGGGCCGCCATCGCCTCGTAATCCAGCGGCGTGTCGAGGAGATGATCGGGGAAGTAGGCCCCGAGCGGCCCGCCGACCTGGACGGCCCGGACCGGCCGCCCCGAGCGGGTACCGCCGCCGAAATCCTCGATGACCTGCCGCAGGGTGATGCCGAAGGCCATCTCGATCAGGCCGCCATGCTTGATGTTGCCGGCGAGCTGGATCGGCAAGGTGCCGAGCGAGCGGCCCATGCCGTAATCAGCGTAGGCCTTGGCGCCGTTGTCCAGGATCCACGGCACCGCCGTGAAGGTCATGACGTTGTTGACCAGCGTCGGCTTGCCGAGGAAGCCCTTCAGCGCCGGGATCGGCGGCTTGGCCCGCACGATGCCGCGTTTGCCCTCCAGGCTCTCCAGCAGCGAGGTTTCCTCGCCGCAGATATAGGCGCCGGCCCCGAGCCGGACTTCCAAGTGGAAGCTCTTGCCCGAGCCGAGGACGTCGTCGCCGAGCACCCCGGCCTGGATGCCGTTGGCGATCGCCTCCTTGAGGGTGGCGAAGGCCTGCGGATACTCCGAGCGCAGGTAGATGTAGCCGCGGGTGGCCCCCGTCGCGACGCCCGCGATCGTCATGCCCTCGATGAGGTTGAAGGGATCGCCCTCCATCATCATCCTGTCGGCAAACGTGCCGGAATCACCCTCGTCGGCGTTGCAGACCACATACTTCTGGTCCGCCTGGGCGAGCATCACGGTGTTCCACTTGATGCCGGCCGGGAAGCCGGCACCGCCCCGGCCGCGCAGGCCGGAGTCGCGCACCGCCGCCACGACGCCCTCGGCATCGAGCTTCAGGGCCGCCTCGAGGCCGCGATAGCCGCCATGGGCCCGGTAATCGTCGACGGAAACCGGATCGATCACGCCGCAGCGGTGGAAGGTCAGGCGCTGCTGCCGGGCGAGGAACGGGATCTTTTCGGGGTCGCCGAGGCGCAGGGCATGGTCGCCGCCCGTGGTCAGGCCGGCATCCAACAGCGCCTCGACATCGGCGAGCTTGACCGGGCCGTAAGCGATACGCCCCTCGGACGTGCCGACTTCCACCATCGGCTCCAGCCATGCCAGACCGCGGGATCCGGTGCGGACGATGGTCACGTCGAGGCCCCGGCGCTCGGCGCCGGCAAACAGCGCGCGGGCAACCTTGTTGGCGCCGAGGCCCAGTGCAACGGCGTCGCGGGGAACGTAGAGCGTAACGCTCACTGGCGCACCTCCGTCAAAGCGGCTTCAAGGGCGTCGGCGGTCAGATGGGCGAGCGGCTCACCGTCGATGAGGGCGGCTGGGCCGTTGGCGCAGAGGCCGAGGCAATAGACCGGCTCGACCGTGGCGTTGCCGTCGGCGGTGGTCTCGTGCCAGCCGCAGCCGAGGCGGCCGAGGATCTCCCGATGGAGCGTGTCGGAGCCCATGGCCTGGCAGGCCTCGGCCCGGCACAGCTTCACCTCATGACGGCCGGCCGGATGAGCACGGAAGTCGTGATAGAAGGTGATGCAGCCATGCACCTCGGCACGCGACAGGTTCAGCGCGTCCGCGATCAGCGGCACGGCGCCGGTATCCACGTAGCCGAAAGTCTCCTGCAACGCGTGCAGGATCGGCAGCGTGGCCCCTTCGAGATAGGTGTGCTCAGCGATGATCCCGGTGGCGCGCTCGGCGCTCCAGGGCTCGTGACGCGCCATGGTTTCCAGCCCAGTCTGTTCCTGTTCTAATGCGAAGAGGAACAGAAATGCCGGTTCGCATCAATCGCGCAGTCCGGTCGCGCAACAAAGGATGTCTGTCGCGCTGTCACCCGCTTCGCGCGGAAAACGGGGTGACATGTTAAACAGCTGTCAAAAAACAGCTTTCTAAAACCGGCAGAGAGCAAATCGATCGCGTGTGTGCCGCACCATGAATTGGTGCTATGCAAAAAATTGCAACTCTGGCGTGGCGTAAGCGCGCGTGCAAGCGACCCTTGCGTCCTTGTGCGCGCGGTCAAGCAGCTCCGTGGCGGACCGTCGTCAATTGTGCCGCCGCGGAATCGCCACATGGCAACCCGGCCGGAACCGCCCCTTTCGCCGCCCCGGCGGATCAGAACTCCATTTCAAGTTCTTCGATCTCGTCCGGCTCGTCGGCGGCGGCCTCGGCCCATTCCGCCATCAGCGGCCAGTGCAGGATCGTATCGCGATACAGGGCGGCGCGGGGCGGTAGAGCGACATCGTAGGTTCGGAAGCGGGTGCAGATGGGCGCGTACAGGGCGTCGGCGAGGCAGGGCTTGGCCCCGAACAGGAAGGGCCCGTCATAGCGGTCCAAGCAATCGTCGAAAATCGTGACGATGCGCTCGATATCGGCCTTCGCGCCGTTGAACACGCGGAAGGCGGGGTGGAAGGCGCGGAGGTTCATCGGCAGCGCCGAGCGCAGATTCACGAAACCGGAATGCATCTCGCCGGCGATCGAGCGGCAATGGGCGCGCTCCGCGATGTTGCCCGGCAGGAAGCCGGCCTCCGGGAACGTCTCGGCGAGATATTCCGCGATGGCGAGCGTGTCCCAGACCACAACGTCGCCGTGGCGCAGACGCGGTACGAGGAACGAGGGCGACAGGTGGAGCAGTTCGGCCCGGCTGCCGGCATCGGCGCCGGACAGGACCTCCGTCTCGAAATCGAGACCCGACATCCGGCAGATCAGCCAGCCCCGCAGGGACCACGAGGAATAGTTGCGGCTTGAGATGGTGAGCGTAGCGGCCGTCATCGTCCTGCCCCCGGGCACGCCGCCGAACACGCGGCCCGCGATGCTCGATCCAAGACTCGTGCCGAGTCGGACGAGCGAATCGCGACAGTCCGGATCTTACTCCCGTCTCAGGAGCGCGGCGACCTCCGCCTCCTCGGCGGCGGACAAGCTTCGAGCGGTCGCCGGCACGCGGCGGCGCGCGAGGCGCCAGATGCCGAACCCGCCAAGCAGCACGGCAAGGACAGGCGTCAGCCACAACAGCAGGGTGTGCAGGGCGAAGACCGGGCGCAGCAGCACGAACTCGCCGTAGCGTGCCACGACGTAGTCGAGCACCGACTTGTCGCTGTCGCCCTTCTGCAGGCGCTCGCGCACGATCAGACGCAAATCCTTGGCGAGCGGCGCATCGGAATCGTCGATCGACTGGTTCTGGCAGACGAGGCAGCGCAGCTCGGCCGAGATCTCGCGCGCACGATGCTCCAGCACCGGATCTTTCAGGACTTCGTCAGGCTGGACCGCCAGTGCGGGGGCGGTGAGCATGGCGAGGAGCATGAGCGCGGCGCCGACACGGACGCGCGCTCCCCCTCCTACCTCTGCACGACGAAGTTCGCGCATCTCCTTTCGACGCTGGGGTCGATGAGGGAACGCGACGGGTTTCCTCTCCCGCGCGGGAGAGGGCTGGGGTGGGGGACGAGAACTCTCAGGATCGAGCACGGCACCGAAGTGTCGGTAGGTCGAGCCATTTTCTGAAGGTTCTCGCCCCTCACCCGGTCCCGCTCGGGAGAGGGGCCCCGCGCCCGATCCGGAAGCGAAATCGCCGGAGCCGAAATGGCAATCCGGCAGCTGAGAGGGGGGAGGGAGATCCGCGGGGGCCTTCATCTCCGTCCTCACTCGGCCGGCACCGCGTTGGGTATCGTCCGTGCCTTCGCCTTGGCGGGGGCACCCACGCGCATCCGGCGGTCCGTGAGCGAGAGCCCACCGCCCGCCGCCATCACCACGGCGCCGAGCCAGATCAGCAGCACCAGCGGCTTGTAGTACAGCCGCAGGCCGACGCTGCCGTCCTGGCCGATTTCGCCGAGGCTCGCGTAGACTTGGCTCACCCCGATCGTCAGCAGGCCGGATTCCGTGACCGCCATCTTGCGGCTCGGATAGAAGCGCTTGCCGGTCTCAACCTGCCCGACCTCGTCGCCGGCGCGGGTCCGGATCGTGAGATAGGCGGCGGCCTCCTCGTAGTTCGGCCCCTTGCGGGGCGCGACGCTCTCCAGGGTCGCCATGTAAGGCCCCGTCGTCAGACTTTGGCCGGGCTTGAGGGTGGCCAGCCCCTCCGCGGCCCATCCCTGCGCGGCGATGCCCAACACCACCACGCCGACGCCGGCATGGGCCAGCGCCGTGCCCCAGGCCGAGCGCGGCAGACCGATGGCGCGGCGCCCGATCTGGCCGAGCGAGCGGGCACGGCTCGATCCGTAACCCCGGGCGCGGGAGACGATCTCCAGCGCCGAGCCGATCAGCAGATAGACGCCAAGGCCGATCCCCACCGGGGCCATCACCGGGCCGCCCCAGGTCAGGGCGAGCACCCCGAAACCGACCACCAGGGCCAGGGCCAAAGCGGCGAACAGGCGCTGCGCAGCAGCGAGCACGTCGCCGCGCTTCCAGGCCAAAGCCTGCCCGGCGGGCACGATCAGCAGGAGCGGAATCGCAAGCGGCACGAAGGTCGCATTGAAGAAGGGCGGCCCGACCGTGATCTTCTCGCCGGTCAGCATCTCGAGGAGCAGCGGATACAGGGTGCCGACGAGCACCGTGGCGCAGCCCGCGACCAGGAACAGGTTGTTGAGGACGAGGGACCCCTCGCGCGAGATCGGCGCGAACAGCCCGCCCTGCCGGAGCAGCGGCGCCCGCCATGCGAACAGCGTCAACGAGCCGCCGATGAACAGAATCAGGATCGCCAGGATGAAGACGCCGCGGGTCGGGTCGGTGGCGAAGGAATGGACCGAGGTGATCACGCCCGAGCGAACGAGGAACGTGCCGATCAGCGAGAGCGAGAAGGTCAGGATCGCGAGCAACACCGTCCAGACCTTCAGGGCGTCGCGCTTCTCCATCACCACGGTGGAGTGCAGCAGCGCCGTGCCGGCGATCCACGGCATCAAGGAAGCGTTCTCGACGGGATCCCAGAACCACCAGCCGCCCCAGCCGAGTTCGTAATAGGCCCAGTAGGAGCCCATCGCGATGCCCAGCGTCAGGAAGCTCCAGGCGGTGAGCGTCCAGGGCCGCACGGCGCGGGCCCAGACGGCGTCGATCCGGCCGTCGATCAGCGCGGCGACCGCGAAGGCGAAGCTGATCGAGAAGCCGACATAGCCGATGTAGAGGAGCGGCGGGTGGATCGCCAAGCCGACATCCTGCAGCAGCGGGTTGAGATCGTTGCCCTCCAGCGGCGCCGGGATGACGCGGCTGAACGGGTTCGAGGTCGTGATGATGAACAACACGAACACGAAGGTGATCAATCCCTGCACGCCGAGCGTGTTGGCTCGCAGCCGCGGCGGCACGGAGTTCTTCGCCGCCGCCACGCAGGCGCCGAACAGGGTGAGGATCAGCACCCACAGGAGCATTGAGCCCTCGTGGTTCCCCCAGACGCCGGAGATCTTGTAGATCAGCGGCTTCTGCGTGTGCGAGTTCTCGACGACGTTCTGGACCGAGAAGTCCGAGGTGACGTGCGCGTAGGTGAGCGCCGCGAAGGCGAAGAGGATGCAGGCGAAGGCGCCGAGCGCCGCCTGCGAGGCGCTCTGGCGGAGTGCCGGGTCGCCCGAGCGGGCAGCCCAGATCGGCATCACCATCTGGACGAGGGAGATCGCCAGGGCGAGCGCGAGCGCGAAATGGCCGGTCTCGACGATCATGCAGGTTCTCTCACCGCTCGCTGCGGGGGCCGAGGGTCGAATCCGCCGCTGCGGCGGATGGCTTGACGGCGGGAGCCACCTTGTTCGGGCCGCCCTCCTGCCAACGCCCCTGCGCCTTCAGCGCGTCGGCCACCTCGCGGGGCATGTAGGATTCGTCGTGCTTGGCGAGTACGGTATCGGCGCGGAACTGGCCGCCCGGCTCGAGGACGCCCTCGGCGACCACGCCCTGCCCCTCGCGGAACAGGTCCGGCAGCAACCCCTTGTACTGGACGTCGACGGTGGCGTTCGTGTCGGTCACGGCGAAGTCGACCGTCTGATCCGGTCCGCGCTTGAGCGAACCGTCCTTCACGAGGCCGCCGAGGCGCAGTCGGGTGCCCGGTGCAATGCTCTGAAGTGCGATATCGGTAGGAGAACGGAAGAACACGATCGAGCCGCTCATGGCGAACAGGATCAGCCCCACGGCGAGCGCCAGCACGCTGCCGCAGGCGGCAATCAGGATCAGGCGGCGGCTCTTACGCGTCACGATACTTCCACCCCGCAGTCCGGTGGACGGTCGCCCGCCCAGACCCGAACCGTTCTCATTCTAGCTCCTCAGGGTGTCGGCCTCAGGAGAGCGCCGGTCAAGGGCGGGCATCGGGACCGATTGTCGTACGGCCGACGCCGCGCGACTGTCACGCTCAAGGGTTGGTCTTCGGAGGCAGGTCGAGTTCCCGGGCGAGTCCGTCGAGCCGCGTCACCGCATCGCCGTTGGCGGCGAGCGCCATCCGGGCGCGATCCAGGGCCCTGACCGCCTGCTCGCGCTCGCCGAGCGCGCTGTAGGAGCGCACGAGGCGCATCCACTCGTCCGGCGTACCGCCCCGGGCGGCGAGGCGCCGGTCGAGCCCCTCGACCATCCCGCGAATGGCAGCGTCGCGCTCCGCTTGCGGCATGGCGCGCACGGCCGCCATCGCGGCCTCGGTCTCGGCCCGGGCCGCCGGTCCGGCTGTGGCCGGCTCGGTCGGACGCGTCGACCCGCCCTCCGGCGCCAGACCGATGGCACGAGCGCCCTGCTCGACCTGCGCTAAACCCTGTGGATCGCCGGCGAGCGCTGTCCGGGCACGAGCCAGGGCCGCGGTCGCCTGATCGTGCTCGCCCAACACGGCCCGGGACCGAACCAGCCGCAGCCACTCGTCCGGTGTGCCGCTGCCAGCCTGCAGCCGAGCATCGAGCCCATCGACCATGCCGCGGATCGCGGCCTGCTGCTCGGCCGGGACCTTCGGGGCCGCCTGCGGCACCGCGGGCGGCGGCGCAGGCTCACCCTTGAGGCGCGCCAGGCTCTGCCGGACGATCCCGAGCCAGGGCGCATCCGGCGCGCTGGCGGCTTCGAGGGCGGCGAGCTGGCGGATCGCCCCATCGGTGTCGCCCGCCTGCTCGGCGGCACGGGCGAGAAAGAACCGGGGTTTCGGCGCGTTCGGATCCTTGGCCTGCGCCTTCTCGAACAGCACTTTGGCTTCGGGGGTGACGGTGCCGTCGCCGGCTGCCGTCAGGGCTTCGGCCTGATCGGCGAGGAGGTCGGCGGTCTCGCCCTTCAGCCGGGCGATGTTGCCGTAGGCGCGGGCGGCATCGTCGAAACGGCCGGTGCGCATGTAGACCGGAGCGAGCACGGCCCAACCACGGGCGTCATTCGGGTCACGGGCGAGCCGCGCCTCGATCTGCCCAACGGCCTTCATCAATTCATCCGTGCCGCCGCGGGTCGCCTGCCGGTCGGCTTCGGTCTGGGCCGGTAGTTCCGGCGAGCCGTAGAGGCCGTAGGCGATCAGCGCCACCAGCGGAATGGTGGAAACCGCGAAGGCCGAAGCGGCCCGACGCCGGCGCAGGCGTGGCTCGGCCGGGCGCGCGGCCTCGACGATGCCGGCGTCCTCGGCCTCCAGCCTGACCTCGCGGCTTGCCCGAAGCAGGCGCCGGCCCGCTTCCGCCCTGGCGGATTCGGCCTCCTCCGGGGCGATCAGGCCGCGCTCCTGATCACGCGCGATTTCGGCGATCTGGTCCTCGTAGAAGGCGGTCTCGGTGGCGATCGCGGTGCCGCCCGCCTCGCCGGTCGGCACGACGGCACGCCGCGACAGCGGCCAGAGCAGGCCGAGAACGGCAGCTGCAGTCATGGCCGCCAGGATGAACCAGATCGCCGTCATCGAACCTTCGCCAGCGGGCCGAACCGGCCCGTACGTCTCTCCACACCATGTGGAGCCGGCGGCGGAACGCCACGACGCCCCCCGGCGGCGGCACGGTGTCACGCAAGTGCCGCGCGAAGACAAGAGCGAAGAGAACTCGCACGCCAGCGCGAAGACTTGCACCGGACCGCGAAACACGATCCGGCGCCCCGGATCGCGTCAATGCGTCGCCGCACCCACGGGCGCATCGCCCGGCACCTCCAGCACCGCTCTCAGGCCGCCGAGCGCCGCCTCCTCCAGCGTGAAGCGACCCCGATAGAGCGTGGCGAGATCCGCCACGATGGACAGGCCGAGACCGGAGCCTGGCTTCGATTCGTCGAGCCGCCGCCCCCGGCCGAGCACGGCTTGGCGCGCCTCCGGCGGAAGGCCGGGGCCGTCATCCTCGATGGCGACGACGAGGTGGGGATAATCGGCCTTGGTCACCGCCTCGGCCCGGATCGCCACCCGGGCATGGGCCCATTTCGACGCGTTATCGACGAGGTTGCCGACCATCTCCTCGAAGTCCTGCCGCTCCCCTCGGAAGCGCAAACCCGGGGGGACGTGGACGTCGTAGGCGATGTCCTTGTCGCGGTAGATCTTGCCGAAGGTGCGCACGAGGCCGGCCAGCGCCGGCTCGACCTCCGTCGAGGTGCCGAGCGTGCCGGCGAGCGCGGCGGCCCGGGCCCGATCGAGATGATAGTTCACCTGATCGCGCATCACCGCCGCCTGCTCGCGGATCTTCTGGGCCAGTTCCTCCGGTGCGTCCGAGGCGCCGACCTCGTTGACGATGATCGAGAGCGGCGTCTTGAGGGCGTGGGCGAGGTTGCCGACCTGCGTGCGGGCGCGCTCCAGGATCTCGCGGTTGGTCTCGATCAGCAGGTTCACCTCGCCGGTGAGCGGGGCGATGTCGCGCGGATAGGTCCCGGTGATCCGGTCGGCCTCGCCCCGGCGGACCGCCCCCAGCGCCGCGCGCATCTTCTTCAAGGGCGCAAGGCCGAACCGGATCTGCAGCAGGGTGGTGAGCGCCAACGATAGGCCGAGCAGGCCGAACGTGATCGTAAGCGAGTTCCGAAACCGGTCGACGTCGTTGACGATCTCGTCCGCCGGCCCGGCGACCCGGACCGTGTAGCGGCCCTCCTCGCCGAGATCGACGTCACGCTCCATGATGCGCAGCAGGCGCCCGTCCTGCCCCCGGCCGTAGCCCTGGCGGATCTGCCCGACCCCGACCTTGCCCTCGGAATCGGTGGCGGGCGGCAGCGGCACACCGACCAGTGAGCGGGAGGTGCGCACGTCCCGAGGCTTCGCGTCGGGTTTGCCGACCTGCCAATACCAGCCCGACAGGGGCAGATCGAAGCGCGGATCGCCCAGCGAGAAGGTCCGGCTCTCGGGATCGTTCGGCGAGACGAGATCGGTGGCGAGGTTGTTGGTGAAGACGAGCAGACGGCTGTCGAAGGCGCGCTCGGTGTTCTCGCGGTAGAGCGTGGTCAGGATCCAGGCGGCGATCAGCAGGATCGCGGAACTCGACAGGAAGGCCGATACGGCGAGCCGCACAGCGATGGAGCGGCGGCGCAGGGAGAAGAGGCCGATCAGGTCAATCACGACGCGGTCACCACGCGACCCGGTCCCTCAGTACGGCCCCTGGCGGCCCGGCCTGCCGCCGCCCCGATCTGCAGCGCCGCTTCGTCCGGGTCAAGAATGCATGCTGGTCGCTCGGGGCGAACCGGCTCCTCCATTCTGAGAGAGCCGGCCCACGCGATGAGCCTTCGTCACGGAAGGCGGCGCGTCGAAACCTCCTTCAGAAAGTCCGACGCGCCATGGGCGGCGTGCAGAGTAACGGCGCCATCACCTCACACGATCGGAGACGTGAAAGACCGCGTTGGCTGCACGGGAGCAAAAATGACCGCATCGATGTACGGCCCGACATCGCCAGGGCTGAAAATCGTCACGGGCATGTCGTTCGTCTTCAGCGTGACCGGCAGGGTTTTCTGCCAGAAACTGATCCAGCTATACGTGTACCTCATGCGCGTCGATCCGACGAGATCACCGGCTTCCGAGATGGAAACCTTCAGATCCACCACCTGGGGGTTGTATTCATGCTTGCCGGCAACCTGAGCATTCGCATACACGGTCGTGACATCGTAATCTCCTGATCCGATCGCAGCGGGCCGGCTGATCTGGAGTGCATTGGCCGACCCGCCGCCGAGACCGGTCACGTAGCCGCTGCCGGATACATTCGAGCCCGCGGACGGATCGATGGCCGCGAACTTCGCGGAGCCCAGGACCTGTGCCGTTCCGGCGGAGACCCGATAGGCGTTCGCATCCGCTCCGGAGTTTCTCTTGGTCGTGAGCGTTTGAACGCGCACCTCGGCGGATGGTGTGAGAACGATCTCGTTGATCCCCTCCGCGAGATGAACGGTCAGCCCGCTCTGCCAGCGGCCGGCCTTGTCGACCGAGGGAATCGGCAGGTCACGCCCGTTCAGGGACAGCGTGATCGCCGCCGGGCCGGACGAGGACCATGCGAACCCGACATCGTAGGAGCCGCGCTCGATCGCCGTCACGTAGAGATGGGCCGCCCCTTGATCCGGCAGCACCGCGTAGCCTGCGTCATCGGTCCCCCAGTCCAGTTTCGATCCGCCACGCAACCTGAAGGTGGTCGACGGGTACTCGGTGATCTCACCATCACCGACATATTTTAGGAACAGCTTGTCCAAGGTTATGTCGGATCCGGGCAGCTTCGAGACCCCATCGGAACTCGCCCGGATGGACAGCGTATGCTCGCCGGATGTCAGCGTGACGGACCGCTCGGCACTGCCCCGGTAATTCCACCGATCCGTGCTCGTCAAAGCAAGATCCGCCGCGTATTGAATGATCCCCTGATCTTTTCCATCCACGAACAGGGCATGCCGCCCGGGCGCTCCGGGTGTCGATCCGATCACCTGAAGGCGATACGATCCATCCTTCGGAACAGTGACCTTCCAATCCAGCCGCGATCCGGGATCGTTGAATTGACCGACATCGCGGCCGCCGGACGCCAGGAACTGCCAGCCGTTGGACGCGGTTGGGCTATGTGTGAAGACCTTGGCGTTCGAGATCTGAAGATTCTCCGCTTCGGCCGAGATGAGCCACGTCTGTGAGGCAAACGACTGAACCACATCACGCAGTTGGGCCGGCGTGATCAGGATCTGGTAGCCGGAATACCGATCACAGCCCGGAACGGTGAGGTTGAAACCGCCGCTCGCGATGTCGATCTTCCGCGCGGCTTGGATGACCCGCGGGGTTTCCGAAAGTCCTTCCGTGCCACAATGCACGACCTGCCTGACCTCGATGTCCACGCTGGTTCCGAACAGGGCCGTATCCAGCCCCGTGACAGCCAGCGCGACGTCGCCATCCCGGCCGCCCCACAGGATCGTGGCCCGCCGGTTGTCCGTGTCGATGGCACCGATCGCCCGGAGCCTGTCGGCCGTCTTGGTCGACGGCGTCGTCATCTGAACGGTCTCGCTGCCGTCGAGATCGCCGTACCACTTGAACATCCACCAACCGCCGTTGGCTCCGGCTGGCCGCGCGGTGTTGTCGGACAGATTGCCGGCATAGTTCCAGTAGGCGGCCTGAGCATCGATCTTCGTCTGCTCGAACAGGAACATCCACTGGATCAACTGGCCCGGAACACTCATGTCCCGCAGCATGCCGTATTCGGTGATGTTGATCGCGATCGGCGAAATGCCGAGCGAAATCTCGACAGCGCGATATTCCTGATAGTGAATCGGATAGGTCCTCAGATTGTCGACGCCCAACTCGTGCCAGATGAAGACATCCGGAAGACACTTGTTGTCGCGCGCGAAGGTCAGCAAATCGGTCGACTGGTCCTTGCGCCACTGCGTGTGGGCAGGGCCGCCGATCCGCGCGTGGCCGAGTCCGTGGCGAGCCCAGACGGCCTGGATCTTGTCGTAGGCCGCCTTCCAGTCGTCCAGGAACTGCTGCTTCATCTTGGACCAGTTCGCGTACCAATTCCCGCCGTCCGGCTCGTTGAACGGAACGAAGACGTAGCGCTCGGGATGAGCCGACTGCGTGGCGACCGCCTCGGTCACGAACTCGATGACTTCGAGATAGTCCCAGACTCCGTTCGCCGTCTCCGTGAATGTCCCGTCCTTCAGATTGTAGGTCCGGGTATCGCCGGGGCGCACGCCCCCGTTGTAGGCCCAGTCCGGATAATAGTCCTGAATGTAGATGCACATATCCTTGCCGTAACCGGCGAAGAAGCTCGTCTCGACTTCCAGGACATCGCCCGACGGGTGTTGGGTCCCGTACGGGGCCTTCTGCGAGGCGTTGGTGATGTGCGCCCCGTTGATCAGGGCCTGCGTCGGAACGCCGTTGTCGCCGAGACCGTAGAGGAAGCCGCTGGCCCCGCCACGGAAGGCTCCCGTTCTTGCTTTGTTCCCAAAATCGGCCTTCACGGTATTGTCTGACGCGTCGCTCGTCTGCGCGTGCGTGGTGATATCCGACATGTGGACCTCCGGGTGATGGGGGGTCGCCCCTGCCATGCCGCTTCACGGGCATGGCTCTTCCGCCGACGACAAACGGCTTTGCCGGCCGCACCTTTCGGTGGGCCGGTTGTCAGGAACGGGTGTCGTCGATCAGATCTGGAAGCCGCCCATGGGACGCCCGCAGCACCGTCGCGTGCCGGGGGAAAAGCGCCCGGTCGCGGGCGCTCCATGAGAGGCTTTGATGATCAGATGCGCAGGGCTTCGCCGTTCGCGGTGAAGCGGTGCAGATGCGCCCGCTCGGGGACGACCACCACCGGGGCACCGCGGTCGATCCGGAACTCGCCGGTCACACGGGCATTCACGGTCGCGCCTTCGTTCAGCCGCACATGGACGAACGTGTCGGATCCGAGGTGCTCCGAGAGAGCGGCGATGCCGGGCAGCCCGTCGTCCGCGCCGTTGTCGGCCGCGGGCACGATCGCGAGATGTTCCGGCCGGATTCCGATGACCGGGGCGCCCAGCGCGTCCGCCGCCGGGCCGCGCAGGATGTTCATCGTCGGCGAGCCGATGAACTGCGCCACGAACAGGTTGGCCGGCGTGTTGTAGATCTCCAGGGGCGAGCCGATCTGCTCGATGCGGCCCTTGTTGAGCACCACGATCGTGTCGGCCATGGTCATCGCCTCGACCTGATCGTGCGTGACGTAGATCATCGTGGTGCCGAGCTGCCGGTGCAGCTCGGCGATCTCGAGCCGCATGCCGGCCCGCAGGGCGGCGTCGAGATTCGAGAGCGGCTCGTCGAACAGGAACGCCTTCGGCGCGCGGACGATGGCCCGACCGATGGCCACGCGCTGACGCTGGCCGCCCGACAGCTGGCTCGGACGGCGTTCGAGAAACTCGGTCAGGTTGAGCCGGTTCGCCGCCTCCGCGACCTTCCCGGCGATCGCCGCCTTCGGCACGCCGGCCATCTTCAGCGGGAAGCCGATATTCTCCGCAACGCTCATATGCGGGTAGAGGGCGTAGGACTGGAACACCATGGCAAGGCCGCGCTCGGCCGGCGGAGCCTGGCTCACATCCCGCCCGTCGATCTCGATCGTGCCGCCCGAGATCTCCTCCAGGCCGGCGATCAGGCGCAGCAGGGTCGATTTCCCACAGCCCGAGGGGCCGACGAAGACGACGAACTCACCGCCCGCGATCTCCAGATCGAGGGGCGGAATCACCGTCTTGTCGCCGAACGTCTTCGAGACCTGCCGCAAGCGGATGGACGTCATCGAACACCGAACCCTTTGACGTTGTTTTCTTGATTCACGCCGGATCAGCCCTTCACCGCGCCGGCGGTGAGACCGGTGATCAGGAACCGCTGCACGTAGACGAAGCCGAGCGCCACCGGCACCGCGGCCAGTACGGAGGCGGCCGTCAGCGAGCCCCAATCCGTCTGGTGCGATCCCTTGAAGAGCATGATGCCCGGCGTCAGCGTCCGGCGGGCATCGTCGTTGATCAGCACGTAGCCGAACATGAACTCGTTCCAGGCGGCGATGAAGGCGAAGACGGCGGTCGCCAGCAGGCCCGGGAGCGTCACCGGCAGGAGGATGCGCAGGATGAAGCCCAGGCGCGAGCACCCGTCCATCGCCGCCGCCTCCTCCAGCTCGCGCGGGACCGCGTCGAAGAAGCCCTTCAGCATGAAGCTGGCGAGCGGCACCATGAAGGTGCAGTAGACGATGACGAGCGCCGCGTAGGTGCTGAGCAGCCCCATGTTGCGGATCAGGACGTAGAGCGGGATCAGCAGCAGGACGCCGGGGATCATCTGCGAGACGATCAGCCCCCCGGTGACGATCTGCGTCACCGAGAGGTAGGACCAGCGGCTCATCGCGTAGCTGGCGAAGACCGAGAGGCTGACGGTCAGGATCGTCGAGACTCCGGCAACGATCAGGCTGTTGCCGAAATAGATGAGGAACGGGCTCTCTAGCACGACCGCGCGGAAGTTGCTGAAGGTCGGGCTCGCGATCCAGAGTGTCGGTGCCGTACTGAACACCTCGGCGGCCGGCTTGAACGCCGTGTCGAGCATCCAGAGGAACGGGAAGACGCAGAACGCCACGAAGAACACGAGCACGAAGCCGGTGGTGAGCGCGGACAGGGTCCGGTGACGCGCGGAGACCACCATGATCAGCGGGCCTCCCGCGCCCGAACGACGAGGGCCTGCACGAGGAAGAGCATCGCCATCGCGGCCATCGACAGGGTGGCCAGGGCGCAGGCGAGGCCGACGTCGAACTCCTGCATGGCGTAGCGGTAGATCAGGATCGGCAGCGTTTCCGTAGCGTCGAGCGGGCCGCCCTGGGTCATCACCCAGATGAAGTCGAAGTTGATCGCGGTCCAGATGATGTGGATGACGATCAGGGTCAGCGACACCGGCCGGAGGTGCGGCAGCGGGATGACGAAGAAGCGCCGGACGATTCCCGCGCCATCCAGCGCCGCCGCCTCGTACAGGTCGTCCGGGATCGAGGTCAGCGCCGCCAGCAGGCTGATCGTGTAGAACGGGAAGCTGCGCCAGACATTGACCAGGGTGACCGTGATCAGGGCCGTCTCGCTGCGCCCGAGCCAGTCAAAGGGCGCGGCCAGGACGCCCATACGGACCAGCCAGGCATTCAGAACCCCGTAATCGGGATTGAGCAGCCACGCCCAGTTCACGCCCGCGATGGCGATCGGAATCACCCAGGGCAGGATGATGAGGCCGCGCACCAGGGCACGCCCCCGGAACGGCTGGGCCAGCGCCAGGGCCGTGGCGAGCCCGCAGGCATATTCCCCAGCCACCGACAGGACGGTCCAGACCAGCGTATGCGTCAGCGCCGGGACAAAGTGCTCGTCGTCGAGCACCATCCAGAAATTGTCGAGGCCCGCGAAGCCGCCGACCGCGGCATCGATCAGGCTGGCATGGTGCAGGCTCTGCCACAGCACGCCGGCCAGCGGGACGGCGATGAGGGCCGCGACCAGCACCGCGACCGGGGCGAGGAAGGCGCAGGCGGCCCGGACTCGCGCCGACGGCCAGAAGACGCGTCGGGCAGCGCGTCCGATGCCGGCCTGCGGCCGGGACGCGATCGATCCGGTTGCCATATCCATGGTTGTCACGCCCGCGCCTCCCCGCGCCTGGATCCCGAAAGCCGAGTGCGGCGGTTATTCCGAGAGTTGTCCGGAGCGTTTCAGGCTCTTGTTGATGGCTTGCGCGAGCCAGGTCGCGACGGCGGCCGGCTTCTCGCCCTTGAGGAGCACGCGCCCGAGGGCGGTCTCCATGTCGCGGGGGATCGAGCCCAGAACGATCGGCGGGAAGGCGATGCCGACCGGCACCAGGTCCGTGAACGGCTTGCCCCAGACCGGGTCACCCGTCACGTCGGAGCGCGGCGAGCGATCCGGGAACACCTTCGCCTGCACGTCTCGGCTCAGCAGGAAGGTGGCGAGCTTCCAAGTGGCATCGACGTGCTTGCCGTTGAAAAGGTAGAGCGGCGCAATCTCGAAGAAGGTCGCGGCCGTCCGACCGGCCGGCGGCGGCGCCACGGCGACATCCCGCATCGTCACCGGATGCTGATCGATGCGGCCCTTCATCCAGGAGCCGTTCATCACCATCGCGTACTGGCCGAGTGCGAAGTTGGTGTCCTCGTCCTCCCAACCCCAATTGGCCGATTGCGGCGGGATCGCCTTCACGGAGAGCAGCCGCCCGTACAGCGCCAACACCCCGGTCGCCCGTTCGAGCTCCTCGGGCGCCTCGGCCCAGGTGTTGCGGTATTTGCCGTCCGGCATCCGCTTCGCGATCTCGACGCCGTTCTGGCCGAGGTAAGTGATGAATTCCTGCGGTGCGCGGGCCCCCTTGCCGACGATGCCGAAGCCCGGCTTGCCGGTCTTGGCCTGGATGGCGGCGGAGGTCTGAACCAGCTCGTCCCAGGATTTGGGTGGCGCCTCGATGCCCGCCGCCTTCAGCATGTCGGCATGATAGAGCAGCGCGCGCAGGCCGAGATAATTGGGCAGCGCCCGCAGCTTGCCGTCGATCGTCAGGTTCCGGACGACGTTGGGATACAGCGCGCCGAGGTCGGGCCAGGCCTTGGCGTGGGCGCTGAGATCGGCCAGCACGCCCATCTTGTTGAACTCGCCGAACCACTCGCTGAGGCCCCAGGCGATGTCGGGGGCATCGCCGCCCGCGAGCGCCGTCACCAGCTTATCGTGCAGGGCGTCGTAGGCGATGACCTGCGTCTTGACCTTGATGTCGGGATTGGCGGTCTCGAATTCCGCGATGGCCGCCTGCGCCGCCTTCGCCTCGGCCTGGAGCGGGTCCCACGCGACCCAATAGGTGAGCGTCGTCGGCTCCGCGCGTGCGGGTCCCGCAGCCAGCAGCGGAAACAGAGCTGCCATCGCCAGCAGCTGGCGCCTGAAGATCGCCATCGTATTCCTCCCCCTCGATGTGTCTTGTTTTTTGTCGTTGACGGCCGGGCGAACGCGTCGCCCGGCCGTTGTCTCAGGCGACGATCTGCTCGTCCGGCGCGACGGTCTCGTTGCCGGTGCGCTGCGCCGTCCGAATCTCTTCGACCGACCGCACCGGGAGCCGCGCGGCCCCGGCCCAGTCCCGGCGGGGCACCGTCGCGTTCGCCAGCCGCCTTTTCGCGCCCTCGATCGCCCCGGCGTATTGCGGCAGCCACGCGGCCTGGGCGACGACCATCTCGTCGACCATCTGCCAGACCTCGTCCGGCGTGCAGACCGCGCCCACCAGCGGATCGTTGAGGACCGCCTGCTTCAGCAGATCGAGATCCCCGGTCACCGCGGCCTTGACCGACATCCGCTGCACGTTGATCGACGCGATGCAGGGGGCCGCGCAGGCATCCGACAGGGTGAGGCCGGCGACCATGTTGAGGCCGAACCGATCGACGAAGCCGGTGCTCTCGACGATCGCGTCCGCGGGTAGATTCGTGATCAGGCCGTTGTTCTTGACGTTGAAGTGGCCGCGATAGACCCGGCCGGTCTCCAGCGCCTCGATGATGTAGCTGGCGTGCTCGACGGTCCTGCGGGCCGGGTCGATGAGCCAGCTGGAACTGGCGAGGTATTGCGGAAATTCCTGCTCGAACCAGTTCCGGCCCTCGGTGCAGACCCGCAGGTAGCCCCCGGTCTCGCCGTGGATCCAGTCCGACAGGTCGATCCAGCGCTCGATCTCGTCGGGGCGCTTGCGGTACCAGGGCAGGTACTCGGACAGGTGGCCGTTGGACTCGGTCGAGTAGACGCCGAAGCGGCGCAGGACGTCGATCCGGACCTTCTCCTGCTTGGAGATGACGGGGTGCCGCTCATAAGCGGCCAGCAGTTCCTCGGCCGACACGCGCCGGCCGTTCCAGCGGATGTCGACGTACCAGGTCTGATGATTGATCCCGGTGCAGACGTATTCGATCGCGTTCGGATCCTCGGCGCCGAGGACTTCGGCGATCTGCTTCCAGCCGTGCTGGATGCCGTGGCACAGGCCGATCGTGTCGACCCCGCCGTGGTCGATCGCCGCCCAGGTGTTCATCGCCATCGGGTTGGCGTAGTTCAGCAGGCGCGCACCCGGCTCGGCGACCGCGCGGATATCCTTGCAGAAATCGAGGAGTGCCGCGATCGAGCGCTGCCCGTACAGGATGCCGCCGGCGCAGATCGTATCGCCGACGCACTGGTCGATGCCGTAGCGGAGCGGGATCCCGATATCGTCCGCGAAGGCCTCCAGACCGCCGATCCGGGTACAGTTGATCACGTACCGGGCACCGGCCAGCGCCTCGCGCCGATCCATCGTGGCCGAGAGCTTGGTCGGCAGCCCGTTGGCGGAGATCATCCGGTTCAGGATCTCCGAGATCATCCCAAGATTACGCTCGTTGATATCAGTGAGCGCGACCTCGATATCGTGCAATTCAGGAACGCACAGAATATCCCGCACCAATGTTCGCGTAAAACCGACGCTCCCCGCGCCAATAATCGCAATCTTGAAGTTGGCCATCGTGCCCTCCCACGGCCCGAAACACATGGACCGTGCACAGAAATATTCTTGTTGCTGTGAGGTAACGCTACGCCCGGCGCCCGGGCCGTGAAAGAGGAAATTGGAACCTTCGCGGGTAATTTTATGCTCGATGCGCTGGACCAGGCGGGGCCCTTCCGCAGAACCATCTCGTTCCCGCGTCGGCATGGCGGCTTCCACGTCATGCCGACGAGCGCCGGGCACGAGCGGGCGCAGCCGGGCGCCTACGATTGGGACGGGCTGAAGCGCGGACAAACGCCGTTCTCCGTCCTGCAGCACACCGTGGCGGGCCGGGGGCGCCTGCAATACGAGCGGCGCCTGTGGCGACCCGAGGCCGGGCAGACCATGCTGGTCTCGATCCCGCATGCCCACCGCTACTGGCTCGAGCCGGGCGAGGAGTGGTCGTTCTTCTGGATCGCGATCACCGGCCGGGAAGCCCTGCGGCTCAACCGGGCGATCCAGCGCGTCGCCGGGCCGGTCTTCCGCCTACGGACCGAGACATTGGATGCCCTCGCGGCCGTCTGCTCGTCGCTGCGGGTGCCCCTGTCCGGTGCGGGACAAGCCTCCAGCCTCGCCTATCAAGCGATCATGCTGGTCTATGACGACGTGATGGCCCGCGAGGAGCGGACCGACGCCGCGACAGGGAACGAGGCCATCGATCGCACCATCGCGTTCATCCGCGCGCATCCGGGCGGCGCGCTGGATATCGAGACGCTGGCGGCAATTGCCGGCGTGAGCCGGTCGCATTTCAGCCGCCTGTTCATCCGCACCAAGGGTGTCGCACCGGCCGAGTTCGTGGTTCGGCAACGGATGGACCTGGCGGTCCGCCTGCTGGCCAACGGGCAGCTCAGCATCAAGGCCGTCTCCAGCGGGTGCGGGTATCCCGATCCCAACTATTTCGCCAAGGTCTTCCGGCGCACCTACGGGATCAGCCCGACCGAGTTCCGAAGCACCGGCATGTACGCCGCCCCCGGCCGCGACGATGGTCAGACGTTTCTGCCTTGAGCGAGCGCCGTTGCCGTGCCGCACGGTGCCGAGCAGCCAGATCTCCCGGCAGGTCCCGGCGACACAGCATCGGCGCCCGGATGGGGTGCCGCCCCGCTCAAACCCGCGCCGGCGGCTGGTTGGGATCCACGAGGTAGCCGAGGCCGCGCACCGTCTGGATCAGGTCCACCGCGAGCTTCTTGCGCAGGCGCCCGACGAACACCTCGATGGTGTTGGAATCCCGGTCGAAATCCTGGTCGTAGAGGTGCTCGGTGAGCTCGGCCCGGGACACGACCCGGCCGGTATGGTGCATCAGGTAGGAGAGCAGCCGGTATTCGTGGCTCGTCAGCTTCACCTGCGCGCCGTCGACGAAGACCTTGCCGGAGCGCGTATCGAGGGTGACCGGCCCGCAGGCGATCTGGCTGGAGGCGTGGCCGGCGGCGCGGCGCAGGAGCGCGCGGACCCGGGCCATCAGCTCTTCCATGTGGAAGGGCTTGGTGACGTAATCGTCCGCGCCGGCATCGAAGCCATCGACCTTGTCGGACCAGCGGTCCCGGGCGGTGAGGATGATCACCGGCGTCTTCACACCGGCCCGGCGCCACTTCTGCAGCACCGTGACGCCGTCCGCCTTCGGCAGGCCCATGTCGAGGATGATGGCGTCGTAGGGCTCGCTCTCGCCGAGATAGCCGCCCTCCTCGCCGTCATAGGCCTTGTCGGCGACGTAGCCGGCCTCCTCCAGGGCGGCGACCACCTGCCGGTTGATGTCCTTGTCATCCTCCACGACGAGCAGACGCACGGTTCACTCCCCTCCGAAACGATCGCGGCGCCCGCTCAATATTGCCCAGCCACACTGCCGGTGCGTGCGTCCACGATGACGTGCACGAAATGACCGTCCCGGCGCAAGGCGGTCAGCATGTAGACGAGGGTGTCCTCGTGTCGGCAGAGGCTCGCCCGCTGGATCTCGGCCCGCGGAATCACCGACCGGGCCGCGCGGATCGCCGCCACGGGGGGTATCACCCGGCGCTCGCCGACCTCCTCGCGCATGTCGGCCGGCGACAGGCAGGTCTCGATCCGAAGCGGCGCCTGGCCGGAAACCGCGCCCGTCTGCGGGGCCGGCCCGTCATCGGCCATGGAGCCGAGGCCGCCCGCGGCAAGGGCCGCGGCAGTCAGGCCGATAGCAACGAGGGCGATGGCGTAGCGCATTGGTAGGAGATGTGGGCCGGGGGCACTGAATGTGCCCTGAATACGGGGCTGTTGACGTCCCGCGGCGGGCGCGTCGTCGGGTAGGTGCAGGATGGGATATCGGTGGGCGGACGGCATCGTGCCGGCACTACGGCTGAGTCTGCGCCCGGTTCCCCCGCGGCGTGCTCCGCGAAGTCCCCCCGCTTCCGGGGGGAGGTCCGCGGCTCCGTGTCCGACGCAGGGCACAATTTGCTGCTGGACCGCGGATCCGCTTCCGGAGTAAGATCGTCGCGAGGTTGATGACCGGTTCATAATAACGCTTCAGGACCCGGGGGCGGTACCCGGCGCCTCCACCAGAAGCATCCTGCCCCCGAATACCGTACGGGGATCAGAGCGAGCGTCCGACGTTGCGGACGGTGCGCTGCCAGGGTGCTTCTCGTGGGGGTGAAACAGGTTCGACTGGGCGGTAAAGGGATCGCGAGTTCTGTCCTGCTTCGGCAGGGTAAGATGCGACTTTCGGTAAGGACTCGACCGGTTTGGCGCGGGCAACCCCCGTTCCAGGCACCTGACCAAAACTCTAAATGCCAACGACAACGTCGGCATGGAGATGCGCCTCGCGGCGTAATCTTCCGGGGCGTGGGCACGCCTAGCAACAGAACCCGGGGCTTCGGCCCCGGGGCCCGCTTTTTCCTCCCCGAAGAACCCTGAGAACACTGGGTTGACGCACCCGGCGGTGCTTGGCTGCCTGCGTCATGACGGATCCGGCGCGCATCGCGCCGTGTTGCCGACAGCATCGCGAACGGCACGCTGACGGACAGCGATTCGCGATCGATCGCCTCACACCCGCACGCGTCCCCTCCTCAAAGCTCTGTGCCGACAGGTCCCGAGGCAGCATTCCTCGTTCCGGACAGCTTCACAATGCCTCTGTTGGCTATTGAACTGAGCCAGGGCATTGAACCCAGCGCGATGTGAGCGATTGTATTGTCATGGAGGATGCCATGACAGCAATCCGAACCGTGATCGTCGCTTCCTTGGTCAGTACCCTGCCGATCGGCGCGGCATTGGCGCAGACGGATCAAACGAGTACTGGCGGCGGCGCATTGTCGGCAGAAAAAGTAGCCAACACGACCGCAGTTGGACAGACCAAGCCACCGAGCCGTGATGCCAGCCCGACATCGGTCACGCCGATCGAGCGCCCGACGCCGAGACAGGTTTCAGACGACGCGATCGCCACCAAGATCTGCGTCGGGTGCGCCACCGAGCCCGCGCCGCCAGATCCGCTGTCCCTGAGGATCCGTCCGTCCGTCACGTCGGAAGGACGCGATCGTCCGGTCGACGAGCGCGGCGGCCAGCGCGATGCGGGCCTGCCCGCAGCAGCGCCGCAGCAGCAATCGGATCTCGATACCGTCGCCCTGGCGTCTGCGCATCGCGAGCGTGCGAACTCTGTCCAGGAGAAGACCGCCGGCCTCTGGCAATCCTGGTTGGTTTCCGTCTGTGACGGCTGCGGCGACCAGAAGCCCACCAGGGCCCTCTCGGTGGGGGATTGGCCGAGCCGTAATGGGCCCGCCACCACCGGATCGATCGCCAACAAGACAGCGTCGGTTGCCGCGCGCCCCGATGCCAAAGCCGCAGCACCGCATCCGCACGCCAGTTTCGAAGCGGATCTCTCGCCGGAAAATATCGGCTCGATCAGGCGTATGCCGCAGCGGTGACGGGGGCGATCCGCGTCAGGGCACCAGTCCGAATGGCCCACGCGTTCCGTCGCCTCACGTTTCGACGCGACGGAGCGGGCCAAGCCGCGGGGGTCTAGCGTCCCGGAACAGAGGACGAAGCCGGGGGGTTGCTCGTTCAGTTCATGGAGTCGAACATGCTGACTGGTAGCCTGCTATGGCTTTTGGGAGTTCCGATTCCGGTCCTCCTTTTGATCTGGTTTTTCTTCCTGCGGGGCCGATAGCGTAATGCGCCGAGCCGTGACGTGATACGGCTCGGCGGCTTCCGCGTCAGGATTGCGTCTTGAGGTAGGCGATCACGTCATTGATCTTCTTGTCGTCCGTGTAACCCTGGAAGATCATCTTGTTGCCCGGCACCTTGGTCTTCGGGTTCTTCAACCACTCGTGCAGGTTGGTCTCATCCCAGGCGATGCCTGAGTTCTTCAGAGCCGCCGAGTAGTTGTAACCTTCGTAGGTGCCCGCCTTGCGGCCGACGACGCCCTTCAGATCGGGACCTACACCGTTCTTCTGGAAATTGTGGCACGCCTTGCAGGGGGCGAACGCCTTCTCGCCCGCGGCCGCATCACCGGCCTCCTGAGCCTGCGCCGCGATCGGAAGCAAGGCAGCGATGACGACGCCAAAAACAACTGAACGCACAGAACGCCTCCCGAAATTCAGCTTCCTATGCCGAGCGATTCCAAAGCTTGGCACAGTGGGGGGTTAGACGTTGGCGCATCCGACTTAATCCAACTCACGACGGCACGGGGGGGGCCGGTGCCGGAGCGCGAACAAAAACCCCCGCGCGGCGTCGGTCGGCGGGGCTGAGATGGTTGCGTTCACGGAGACTAGGCGCCCCGGCGACCGCCTTAAGCCGTAGCCGGACCCCTGATGGGCGGCACCGGAGGCCCGGAGCCTCCCGCGCGATACGCGCCCGCACCAAATCCGTTCAGTGCCCCGTCAGTCCGACCTTCGCCAGGACGACCCCCCCGAACGCCAGCAGCGCCGCCGAGGCCAGTCCCCAGCCGATCCGGTACAGCGTCCGCACCTGACCGTTCACCTCGGCCAGCCCCCGAGCGGCCTCAAGCTTCGCCCCGTCCACCGCCTTGTCGATCCGGCGCTCGATCTCGTCGCGCGCCACGAAGGCCTCGATGTCCCACCGGTAGGCCACACCCTCCAGCTTCTCGTCCATCCGGTCGAGCTTGCCCCCGAGCACGTCCATCTGACGACCGGTCGCCTCGACGCGCTCGATCAGGCGCCCGATCCATTCGGGCAGCGTGTCCACCATGGCCCCGCTCCTCCGCGCGCCGCCCCCCGACCGCGGAGCCCGCACCCGCGGCACAGTCTCGTCCGTCATCGGTGCGCTCCCGCGGCTTTCGAGATTCACCCCTTCGGCCCGACCATCTGCGGCACGATCTTGTCGACCGAGCGGGCCAGCATGTAGGCGCCGATCCCCACGGTCAGCAGCGACCACAGCTCCGCCGGCACGCCCTTGAGCGCGGTCACCACCTCGACCTGCAGCCCGAGCATCGGCGCGACCACGCCGACCCAGGTGATCATCGCCAGGGCCCACAGCACGGTGATCGGCCGGGCGTTGCGGGCGAGCGGGCTCTCGGAGCCGGCATCGGCCTTCATCACCTCGGCCATGGCGCGACTGAGGTCGCCCTGCTGGTCGATCAGCGCCTTCTGCAGGTCGAGCTGCACCTGCAGCCGCTGGCCCTCGTCGGGCAGCACCCTGGCCAGGATCGGGCCGACGGCCCCGAGCAAGGCCGGAAGGAGAGCGAGGAACCCCATGGTCAGGCGCCTTTCTGCATGTTGTGGCGGACAGCCTCGCGCAGGCGCAGCCACCAGGCGGTCGGATGCGGGCTCGGCGCGGCGGCCGGAAGCGCGGCTTCCAGGGCGGCGAGGAAGCTCCGGTGATAGCCGGCGATCCGCGCGCCATTCTTCGCCCCGTCGCCGTTGACGATGGCCCGCGCGCCCACCGGATCGTCGGTCTGCTCCCCGAAGTAGCGGGCGAGCGTGTGGCCGGGCCGGAACAGGCCGTCGCGGGCGCCCAGAACCAGGATCGCCGCGCTCGTCGCCGGCACGAGCGCCAGGTCCGGATCGCCCACGAGGTCGAGCCCGAGCAGCCGGCCGAAGGTCCGGTAGTTGGCAAGCCACGTGAGCTGGCTCGCGCCGCGGCCGTAATAGATCCGGCCGTCGACCGGCGCGCCGTAGGCGCGGCCGCGGCCGAGCCCCACCTCGCGGATCGACAGGTCGAGCCGGCACTCGTGCCACGCGGTCGCCAGCGTGTAGGCGAGGTGGCGCGGGTCCGCCGGCCAGCCCAGCCGCTCCCAGGCGTCGAAGAGCGCGCAGAGCCCGTCGACCTCGGCCTGCGCGAGGTGCGGCCCGCACGGGCCGGCGGCGCGGATTTGGGCGAAGAAGGTCGCCCGCACGAGCGGTGCAGTCATGGTGTCCTCCCGATGGAAAGAGCGGCCGCGCAAGGTCGTCGGGGATGGCCGTGCGCCGGCTGGGTGGGAGGCGCGGGGCCTCAGAAGGGCGCGTTGTCGCCGGCCGGTATCGCCGCGCCGGCCGACCGGCTCACAGCTCTGCGCTGGCGGTCCAGGCGACCGGGCAGTAGTCGCCGGCGGTTCCGGCCGCCCCGAACCAGAACCGCAGATCCTCCGGGCTGGTCGCACCGAACACGATCGACCCGGTGTAGCTGCCGCTGCCGTCGTTGGCGGCGACCACGGTCGGAACGGTCCGCATCCCGGCGATGCGCAGGGGCACGACGCCGCCGCCGAATGCCCCGGAGGCGTTCGCCCGGAAGAGGATGAGGGTTCCGGTCTGATAGTAGCGCTGACAGCGGCGCATCTCGTCGTCCCGGCGCTCGAACGCGGTGGCCGTCCTGCCCGGTTCGAGCTGGGCGAGGCTCACGGTGCCCGCCGTGAACTCGACCACGGCGTTGGATCCAGCCGTCAGGGTGGTGGACGTGCCGGCGCCGGCATAGGCGGGCAGGCTGGAGGCGCCGGAGGGATAGACGCGCCCGGCCGCCGTACCGCGCCAGGACAGGGCGTAGGGACCGCCGTCCGGCAGGGAGAGGCCGCCCTCGATCACCTGCACGAGCGATCCGGCGGTGATCGTCACGGTCACGTCGCCGTTGCCGGAAGCGGCGAACGACACGGTGACGCCGTTCGCCCCCGCCTTCCACCGGTCCACGATGTAGGCATCCGCCGCGTAGGCGAGCTGCGAGCCCGACGCGTTGCGCTGGTTGACCGCGAAACTGCCGTTGATGAGGCGGTTGCGGAAGGCGAGGCCCCGGGCGGCGACGAAGGCCGTGGTGGCAAGCTGGGTGGAGGCATCGCCGGTGGCGGGCGTCGGCGCCGTCGGGCTCGCCGGGAAGGCGACGACGCCCGTGGCCGCCGAGGCGGTGAGCGCCGTGGTGAAGGCCGCGCCGTCCGGGGAGGTCTTGAGGACGACGTCGTCGCCCCCGAGGGTGCCGAACAGCGCCCGCGCCGAGTAGCCGGTCTGGAAGACGAAGCCGGCATCACGCGCCGCCGCCTTCTTGTTGACGGTGACTCGCATGTCGCCGGAGCCCGGGGTGACGTCGTCCCAGCTCAGGAGCGCCGCGTCCGCCTTCACGGCGAGGCGGTTGGCGCTGTCCGCCTCCGTGTTGATCCCGAGGCGGCTCACGCTCTGGACTGCCGTGAGCGTGCGGCGGACGCTCGTCCAGGCGGTGCCGTCGAAGACGTAGAGGTCGGCCTCGTCCACTACGAAGGCGAGCCAGCCGGCCCGCGGGATTGCGCCGGCCCAGACGCCGTCGGCGTAGCGCACCACCTGGCCCGCAAGTCCGGCCCAGGCGCCCCCGGGGTTCGACGTCACCACGAGGTAGCGGTCGCCCTCGGCGGGGCCCGGCGGCGGTGCCGAGAGATCCTTGTCGAGGCAGGCCAGCTGGATCACGGCGTCGAGGAGGCCGAGCGCCTCGTTGTGGGTGACATGCTTCTGCGCTTGGCTCGCCGCGATCAGCGGCAGGCCGAGATGGGGCGTCACGTCGGACATGGGGGCTCCCGGAGGTCAGGCCGAACGGATGGGGATGCGGGCCCGGCAAGCGGGGCCGGGACCGGCGACGGCACCGATCTGCACGACGGCCATGTCGAGGTTCCGCTGCGGGCCGCCGAAATCGGCCGTCTCATCGGCGTAGAGGAGTTGCTGGGCGTCGGTCCGGAGCGTGCGCAGGGCCGCGCCGCTGTCCGCGAACAGCGTCACCGCGTAGGCCTCCGGATCGTCCAGGGGGATCTCGGCGGGCTCCCAGGCATCGCCGTCGCGGCGCCCCCGCCGGATCCACGAGAGCAGCACGCCCTGCGGCGTGCGGCGCGCCTGCGGATGGACCGGCCGCAGCGGATGCAGGGCGCCGAGCCCGGCGGTCGCGGTCAGCTCCGTGAAGGCCGGGTCGCCCGGATCGCGCCCCGCGGGCCCGATCCGGTAGCGGAACGCGCGGCCGACCGCGTCGAGCCGGTCGACCAGCGGCACCACCGCGCCGTCGTCGAGGCGCACGATCAGGCTGCCGGCGGGCGCGGTCCGGCCGGCGGCGTCCTCGCTGCCCGCGATCCCGCGCAGGAGCCCCGAGAGCCGGTAGGTGTCGGCCCCGGTCAGCACGGCCTGCGCCGCGCCGAGCAGTTCCACGGCGCCGTCCGGGCCGATCAGCGCGAACAGGTTGCCGCCGGCCAGCAGCGCGTGCTCGCCGATCGATGCGAGCGCCCCGCCCCGCCGCAGGGTGACGTCGAGGTGCCGGTGCCGGTCGATCCGCCAGAGCGGTCCGGCGGGCAGCGCCGACAGGGTC
>NZ_JALNUM010000031.1:0-53960 GCF_026540795.1 Methylobacterium sp. GC_Met_2 | reverse complement strand
TGTGGATCCGTTAGCCCTTGTGGGGAGGGGAAACGTTGGACGCCTTTGAAACGACAGGACATCCCGTGAGAGACTTCTCCGCCCCCGGCCGGTCCCCGGTCTACGCCGCCAACGCCGCCGTCGCGACCTCGCACCCACTCTCGACGCTCGCCGCGATTGAAGTCCTGCGCGCCGGCGGCAACGCCGTCGATGCCGGCATCGCGGCGGTGGCCGTGCAATGCGTGGTCGATCCGCTGATGACCGGCATCGGCGGCGACTGCTTCGCCCTCTACGCTCCCGCGGGCGCCACGAAGCCCATCGCCCTCGACGGTTCGGGCCGGGCGCCCGCCGCCGCCACGCCCGACTGGTACGCCGAGCACGGCGTCACGATCACCCCGACCTCGCCGCACGCCGTCACGGTGCCGGGCGCCGTCGCGGCCTGGGAGCTGATGGTGCGCGAACACGGCACCCGGTCCCTCGGCGAGCTGCTCCAGCCGGCGATCCGCTACGCGGCGGATGGGTTCGTCGTCCAGCAGCGGGTGGGCTGGGACTGGCAGCGGGGCGCCGAGCGGGTGGCCGCCGATCCCCACGCCGCAGAAACCTACCTGCCCGGCGGACAGGTGCCGGCGATCGGCAGCGTCCTGCGCCTGCCGAAGCTCGCAGCCACGCTCCGGCGCATCGCTGAGGACGGCGCGCGCGCCTTCTATACCGGGCCCGTGGCCGAGGACATGGTGAGCCGGCTCAACGCTCTCGGCGGCCTGCACACCCTGGACGACTTCGCCGCCGCCCGGCCCGACGTGGTCGTGCCGGTCTCGACCCGCTACCGCGGCTACGACGTGTACGAGTGCCCGCCCGCCGGCCAGGGGCTGGCCGCGCTGATGATGCTCAACGTGCTGTCCCACTACGATGTCGGTTCGCTCTCGGACCTCGACCGGCTTCACCTGTTCGCCGAGGTGTGCAAGCAGGGCTACCACCACCGCGACGTGCTGTTCGGCGACGCCGCCCTCGCGCAGGTTCCGATCGAGCACCTGCTCTCCGATGCCTGGAAGGCCGCCGCCCACGGGGCGATCGACATGGGCCGGGCCCGCGAGCCGGAGATCTATCCCGAGATCGCCCGGGAGATCGCCGAGGGCCGCGCCCACAAGGACACGGTCTACCTCTGCATCGTCGACCGGGACGGCAACGCGCTGTCGCTGATCAACTCGATCTTCCAGGGCTTCGGCTCCGGGATCCTGGCACCCGAGAGCGGCGTGCTGTTGCACAACCGCGGCCTGTCGTTCCGCACCGAGGGCGGCCACCCGAACAGCGTCGGGCCGGGCAAGCGGCCGATGCACACGATCATCCCCGGCATGCTGATGAAGGACGGGCAGGCGGTCGCGCCGTTCGGCGTCATGGGCGGCCATTACCAGGCCATGGGCCATGTCGAGCTGCTGTCCGGCCTCCTCGACCGGGGCCTCGACGTGCAGGAAGCCCTCGATGCCCCCCGCAGCTTCGCCTATGGCGGAACCTTGGAGGTTGAGGGCGGAATCTCCGACGCCGTGATGGCGGGGCTGAGGGAACGCGGCCATCCGGCGATCCGGGCGCCGCTGCCGCTCGGGGGCGGTCAGGTCATCTGGATCGACCGCAAGGCCGGCACGCTGGCCGCCGGCTCGGACCCGCGCAAGGATGGGGCGGCGCTGGGGTATTGAAGGGCGCGACGCCCCCCCACTGCGGGCTTGCGGATGCACACATCTCCCATGGAGAGGCGAAAGCGGCTCCGCGCCTCTCCCTCCCCCCCTTTGCGGGGGAGGGTGGCCCCCGAAAGGGGGTCGGGAGAGGGGAGCGACGGTGCAGGATTGAACGCCGGCCTCCATGAAGGCTGCGCCAGATCCGGACACCGCGCTCCCCTCTCGCGGGACTTCGTCCCGACCCGACCCCTGCTGACGCAGGGGCCACCCTCCCCCGCAAAGGGGGGAGGGAGGGCGCATGTGCCAGCCGAGCCGCCCCACTTGGCAACTGCACGATGATCCCCAACCCGATGTGTGAATCCGCCAGCTCTGCGGGAGAGGGAGAGCAGCGGAACCGCCGACCGATCAGTCGATATCCTCGACCGCTTCCATACCGCCGAAGACCCGCTGGGCGAGCGAGGCTTCCATGAACGGGTCGATGTCGCCGTCGAGCACCTCGTCCGGATCCGTGGACTGCGTGCCGGTGCGCAGATCCTTCACCAGCTGATACGGCTGCAGCACATAGGACCGGATCTGGTGGCCCCAGCCGATATCGGTCTTGGAGGCGGCCTCGGCGCTGGCCTTCTCCTCGCGCTTCTTCAGCTCGGCCTCGTACAGCCGGGCCCGCAGCATGTTCCAGGCGGTCGCCCGGTTCTTGTGCTGCGAGCGCTCCTGCTGGCACGCCACCACGATCCCGGTGGGATTGTGGGTGATGCGCACCGCCGAGTCGGTGGTGTTGACGTGCTGGCCGCCGGCGCCGGACGATCGGTAGGTGTCGATCCGGCAGTCGGATTCCTTGATCTCGATCTCGATTCGGTCGTCGATCACCGGATAGACCCAGACGCTGGCGAAGCTGGTGTGCCGCCGGGCACTGGAATCGTAGGGCGAGATCCGAACCAGACGGTGCACGCCGGACTCGGTCTTGAGCCAGCCATAGGCGTTGTGGCCCTTGATCAGGAGCGTGGCGCCCTTGATCCCGGCCTCTTCGCCGTCGGTCATCTCGACGACCTCGACCTTGTACTTTCGGCGCTCGGCCCAGCGGGCATACATGCGCTGAAGCATGTTGGCCCAGTCCTGGCTCTCGGTGCCGCCGGCCCCGGCATGGACTTCGAGATAGGTGTCGAACCCGTCGGCCTCGCCGGACAGCAGGGTCTCGACCTGCCGGCTCGCGGCCTCCTTCTCGACGGCCAGGATCGTGGCCTCGCCCTCGCGGATCGAGGATTCGTCACCCTCCATCTCGCCGAGTTCGATCAGCGTGGCGCCGTCCTCAAGATCGCGCTCCAGCTTCTTGATCGCCGTGACGGCCTCGTCGAGCTGCTGACGCTCGCGCATGACGTTCTGGGCGGCCTCGGCATCGTTCCAGAGGTCGGGGTTCTCGGAAGCTGCGTTCAGCTCCGCGAGGCGTTTATCGACTGTATCCCAGTCAAAGATGCCTCCTCAGCAGCCCTATAGACTGCTTGGCGGCATCCGAGGCTTGCTCGATCTCGGCGCGCATCTGGTTCTTCGGAAAACGTGGGAGGCTGGTCGGGCCGGGGTGATACCCGCCGGGGGCCGGCCTGTAAACGCCACCACGCCGCCGTATGGGCCCTCCGTGCGGCGGCCGACCGCAGGGACGGGAGCGACCCCTCCGGCCCCGGACGCGTTGGTGTTGACACCTGACGGGGCAGACGAAGGAGCGGATCAATGGCAGAGGCCGACCACGCCGAGACCTGGAAGGACTTCAACGAAGCGGTCAACATGACGCCTGCGGCGCTGAAGAAACACCTCGACAGCGATGCCAGCCAGGAGGTCGGCCAGAAGAAGGACGGCGATGAATCGACCGGCCACGAGATGGGCCGGCGCATCCTGGCGATCAAGGACACGAAGAAGGCCGACCTGACGGACGACGACTACGCCGCCATGCGCAAGGTCGTGGGCTACGTCCATCGCCATCTCAAGCAAGGCGGCGCGGCCCGGAAGGACCCCGACTCGCCCTGGCGGCTATCGCTGATGAACTGGAGCCACGATCCACACAAGGATTGAGGCCCTGCCGCGGGAGCCTGCAGCTCAGTAACGCGGCGGGACGACGTAGGACGGGGCGATCACATATTCCTTCGGCCGCTTGCGCGCCCCGAACCGGCCCTCGGTGATCTGGTCGTTGTAATAGTCAAACCCGGTGTAGCCGAAGCCACCACCGTTCATCACCTCGACCACGGGGATCGCGGGCTGGGCGAGATCGGGGCGGCCCGGCGGTACGACCACCTTGCAGCAGCCCTCGGTGTCCAGGACCGTCGGTCCGTTCGGTGCCGTGAACACGTAGGATGGCCCGCGATACGGCCCTGGCGCGTAGGCTGCGTCGGAGGCTGAGGCGCCCTGCCCCGCCACGAGAGCGAGAAGGCCGGCGGCGATCAGGGTCTTGGTGCTCACGCGATGCTCCGTCACAGGCCGGCTCGGCCGGCAACTCACGAACAGTCTAGCTGATCGCGGCCCGATTGTCCGGCTCTTCCGACCCGACCGGTTAGCGAATGGTCGGCCGGATCAACCCCGGGCGCGCAGGATCACCTGCGGGCTCGCCGGAACCGGCTTGCAATCCGAGATGAAGGCGTTGACCGGCAACGGCTTCGAATCACAGGCGTAGACATCCGTCGGGCCCGGCGCCGGGATCGGATCGCGGGCGATGATCGGGTTCGGCGCACAGGCCGAGGCCGCGGCGGCGAGCAGCAGGGCGGCGATCAGATTCAGGCGGCGCATGCTTCTCTCGGGACGCGGGGGGACCCCTCCCCTGACCCTGGCCATCGCAATCCGCCCTGACAAGCGCCGGAGCTGGACGGCAGCACCTTTGGCGGAGCCTGTCGCGCCGCGGCAACAATCAGGGCGGGCGCAACCGGGGAACGGGATGCGGGCATCGAACCGCGTCTGCGTCCTGTTTCGTGAGGCCGAGACCACGGCAGGGCCGAGCTCAACAGCACAGTTTCTGGCTATTGAAGAACGTATCGGAAGGAAACTTGCTTCGATAGGCACAGCAGAAATAAAATTTATGATCTTTTGGTCAGATCTCTGAGAATAAAAGGGCATAAATCAGGATTAAAATCAGCGCTTTGCTCTTTCTTAACCATCCTGACCTAGGATCTGGCCGTGTCCCGACGCAAACCAGCCTGGAACAACCGCCATGAGATCGTCCCTCGCATCGTTGATGGCTGACGGGTTCAAGTCTTCGGCAGTCGGCCGTGCCAAAACCGTTCCCTCCACAAGTTTCGAGGGTGAGATCGCAGTCGCGGCCCAGGTTATTGCGGATGGCTTGGCCGAAATGTGGGCGGCCCGGCGCGATACGGCGACGGCGCGGCCTTCGGACCCGGCGAGCAGGCGCGCCCTGCTCGACTCCATCACGGACCGGACCGGCATCCTGACCGCGCGGACGACCGCACCGGCGGCGCAGCTTGGCACGGCCGGCGGCTTCGGGCAGGCCGGGGCGTCGATCCACGACCTCGCCCGCAGGGTCCGGGCGGCCGAGACGCTGGCGCCGCACCCCGCGAACAGGCGTACGGTACAACTCCGAGCATCCGGCGGCACAGCGTAAGTCACCACCGGGCCCGAGCTTCGCACCGCGAGGGGCGCGGCGCCGGCTGGTTCGCGGCGGGTCGGCCTTACCCGGCCCGCACCATCGGCACGACGTTGTGCAGGGTCTTGTCGGTGCCGTCGAAGAACCGACGCACGTTGCGGGCGGCCTGGCGGATACGCTGCTCGTTCTCGACGAGCGCGATGCGCACGTATTCGTCGCCGAACTCGCCGAAGCCGATGCCGGGCGCGACCGCCACATCGGACTTCTCCAGCAGCAGCTTCGAGAATTCGAGGCTGCCCATCTCCCGGTAGCGCTCGGGGATCGGCACCCAGGCGAACATCGAGGCGGCGGGCGACGGGATGGTCCATCCGGCCTTGCCGAAGGATTCCACCAACGCGTCGCGGCGCTTCCGGTAGATGCTGCGCATCTCGTTGATGCAATCGTCCGGCCCGTTGAGGGCTGCGGTGGCGGCGACCTGGATCGGCGTGAAGGCGCCGTAATCGAGGTAGGACTTCACCCGGGTGAGCGCCGCCAGAAGCCGTTCGTTGCCGACCGCGAAGCCCATGCGCCAGCCAGCCATCGAGTAAGTCTTCGACAGCGAGGTGAACTCCACCGTGCAGTCGATCGCGCCCGGCACCTGCAGGACGGAGGGCGGCGGATTGCCGTCGAAATAGACCTCCGCGTAGGCGAGGTCCGACAGCAGGATCAACTCGTGCCGCTTCGCGAAGGCCACGAGGTCCGTGTAGAAATCGAGGTTCGCCACGTAGGCGGTGGGGTTCGACGGGTAGCACACCACCAGGGCGACCGGCTTCGGGATGGAGTGGCGCATGGCCCGCTCCAGCAGCGGGAACATCGCCGGGGTCGGCTCGGCCGGCACGGAACGGATCACGCCGCCCGCCATCAGGAAGCCGAAGGCGTGGATCGGGTAGCTCGGGTTCGGCACCAGCACGACATCGCCCGGGGCGGTGATCGCCTGGGCCATGTTGGCGAAGCCTTCCTTGGAGCCGAGCGTCGCCACGACCTGCGTGTCGGGGTTCAGGTTCACGCCGAAGCGGCGCTGATAGTAGCCGGCCTGGGCCTTGCGGAGCCCGGCGATGCCCTTGGAGGCGGAATAGCGGTCGGTGCGCGGGCGTCCGGCGGTCTCGCACAGCTTGGCGATGACGTGCTTGGGAGCGTCGAGATCGGGGTTGCCCATGCCGAGGTCGATGATGTCGGCGCCCTGCGCGCGGGCGGCGGCCTTGATCCGGTTGACCTGCTCGAAGACGTAAGGCGGCAATCGTTTGATGCGGTGAAAGTCGGTCATGGGCCTGTCCATCGGCGCGCCCCGGAGCTGGCGTCTCTCATTTGTGCCGGTCGCGCGAACCAAAGACTGTAGCAGACTTGAGCGCCGCCGCCGACCCACAAAACCGCGGCTCTTACGGAGGCGGGGGCGCCGGCTTGATCGTGGCGGCCGCACCCTGGCCGGCGCTCGCGGCGGCACGGCCGCGCGCCACGTTGCGGCCGCGAGCGCTCTCCAGCTCGGCTTCCAATTCCTTCTGGCCGGTGACGGACTTCGCCCGGATCGGGCGCTTCGGCGCGTCGACGCCGACAGGCATGTAGTCCGGCACGGCCTTGCTGCGGGTTTCGGCCACGAAGTCCGGCGTCGCGACGACCCGTGGCCCGTAGCCCGCATCGGAGGCGAGCGAGCGCACGACGTCGCCCGAGCAGGCGGCCAGCGATCCGGCGAGGAGTGCGAGAATCGACGCGCGGATAAATGCCGGGTGCCGGCCGGGATCACGGAGGCAGGATCCGGGGTTCAAAGAGGGTCGATCCATAGTCACATGTCCATGAGAAGACGCGCGGGCATGAGAAGATCGGCGGGATGTTTCGATCGCGTTCGTGAGCGCACTGGCGAAAACTCTGGCTCGCTCTTTATTTTGTCGGAAACGCGGCCCCTGCGCGGGTCGACGGATAAACCCACAGGGAGGCACGTTTGACCAGCCCTCAGGCGCCGGACCGGACCGCCCCTCCGAAATCGCCGACCAGCGGCGCGATGCCCACCGACGTCAGCCCGGCCTTGCCGGACTTCGAGGCGCTGTCGCGCAACGCCGGACAGTTCATGGAAGCGATGGGCCGCAATGTCGGCCGTCTGCTTCAACCCGAAGCCCAGGCCGGCGCCCCCGGCGGGGACATGAACGAGGCCGCCAAGGTCCTCCAGCAGGTGGCCGAGGCTTGGCTCGCCGACCCGAACAAGAGCGCCGAGGCCCAGGCCCGCCTGTCCCAGGCCTTCTTGAATCTTTGGGGCTCGACCTACTTGCGCCTGCAAGGCCAGCCGGCCGATCCCGTGGCGCTCCCCGAGCCGCGGGACGCGCGTTTCGCGCACGCCGATTGGTCCACGAACCCGTATTTCGACTTCCTCAAGCAGGCCTACCTGATCGGCACCCGCTGGGCCGAGGGGCTGGTCGAGGAGGCCGATGGGCTGGACGCGCATACGCGCCACAAGGCGCAGTTCTACCTGCGCCAGTTCACCAGCATGCTCTCGCCCTCGAACTTCCTGCCGACCAACCCGGAATTGATCCGCCACACCCTGCAGGAGAATGGCGCCAATCTCGTCCGCGGCCTGAAGATGTACGAGGAGGATCTGGAAGCCGGCGGCGGGCAGTTGCGCGTGCGCCAGACCGATCCCAGCGGCTTCGAGGTCGGCAAGAACGTGGCGGTCACCCCCGGTGAGGTGGTGTTCCGCAACGACCTGATCGAGCTGATCCAGTACAGCCCCACCACCGAGACCGTCCTGCGGCGCCCGTTCCTGATGGTGCCCCCCTGGATCAACAAGTTCTACATTCTCGATCTCAATCCCCAGAAGAGCTTCTTCAAGTGGATGGTCGACCAGGGACTGACGGTGTTCTGCATCTCGTGGGTGAACCCGGATGCGCGCCACGCCGACAAGGACTTCGAATCCTACATGCGGGAGGGGATCGAGGCGGCGATCGACGCGATCGGCGTCGCCACCGGCGAGAGCGAGGTAACGGCCGCCGGCTACTGCGTCGGCGGCACGCTGCTGTCCGTCACGCTCGCCATGCAGGCGGCCACCGGTAACCGGCGGATCAAGAGCGCGACGCTGCTGACCACCCAGGTCGACTTCACCCATGCGGGCGACCTGAAGGTTTTTGCCGACGAGGACCAGATCCGCCAGATCGAGGCCCGCATGGAGCAGCAGGGCTACCTGGAGGGTACCCAGATGGCGAACGCCTTCAACATGCTCCGGCCGAACGATCTGATCTGGCCGTACATCGTGAACAACTACATCAAGGGCAAGGCGCCCACGGCCTTCGACCTGCTGTACTGGAACTCCGACGCGACCCGGATGCCGGCGGCGAACCATTCGTTCTACCTGCGCAACTGCTATCTGAACAACACGCTGGCGCAGGGCCGGATGGTGCTGGGCAACGTCCGGCTGGACCTGAAGAAGGTGCAGATCCCGATCTTCAACCTCGCCACGCGCGAGGACCACATCGCCCCGGCGCTCTCGGTGTTCGAGGGCTCGAAGGTTTTCGGCGGCAAGGTCGATTTCGTGCTCGCGGGCTCCGGCCACATCGCGGGGGTGGTCAATCACCCGGCGAAGCCGAAATACGGCTACTGGACCGGCGGACCGGTGAAGGGGACGCTGGAATCCTGGATCGCGGCCGCGGTGGAAACCAAGGGCTCGTGGTGGCCCTACTGGTTCCAGTGGATCGAGTCCCAGGCCCCCGAACGGGTCCCGGCCCGCAAGCCCGGCGGTGATGCGCTGCAATCCCTGGGTCCGGCCCCGGGGACCTACGTGCGGATGCGCGCCTGAACCCACCGCCCCCCGAAACAGATCGGGATCGGCCATGGACCCGCCTTGTCGTCCCGGACGACGCACGGGGACTCAAGACAGCCCAAGATCTGCACGCGACCCGTCGCACGGAATGGCAGCGCTACGCTCGCCAGGCCGAGCGCAGCGAAACAGTTGAGCGGGCGCCTCAGTACTTCCGCACCAGCGGCGCGGGCGCCGGCGCCGGCGGGGCGCCGAACACGTAGCGGAAGCCCACCGAGACGATGTCGGCGCTCGAATCGACCACGCCCGCGAAGGCGATGTTGCCGACATTGTAGTCGCGCCCGATGCCGGCCAGGATCCGCGACCGGTCGAGGAAGAAGTGCGAGTAGGCGGCGTTGAGGGTCAGCTTCTCGTTCCACCGATAGCTTGCGCCGACCGAGACGTTGTAGCGGTCGCCATCGGGCAGGCGCACCGAGCGGTTGGAGAAGTCGATCGGCGAGGTCTCGTAGGCGAAGCCGGTGCGCAGCGTCAGGTTCGGCGCGGCATCGTACTCGGCGCCGATCGAGTAGGTGTAGCCGTCCTTGTAGTTCAGCGGCAGCGAATTGACCGGTAGGCCGAGCGTCTTCGAGACGATGCCGATATTGCCGAGCCTCGACCAGTTGTCCCACTCGAAGCCGAGGTTGACCCGCGCCACCGGCGAGATCGCCTGGGTCAGGCCGACGCTCAGCTTGTCGGGGGTGTTCAGCTTGGCGCGGACCTGACCGGCGGCGCGGGCCAGGGCGACGAGGGGCACGCCGATCGAGCCGTCGATGTCGTGGTGCACCGAGGAGCGGTAGCCGATGCCCAGCACGGTCCCGTCGCGCGGCGTGATCGTGGCGCCCGCGGTGAAGCCCGCGCCCCAGGACTCGCCCTTGAGGAAGGAACTCGGATAGACGGTCGGCTGGATGCCGGGGATCGGCAGCGCCTGCCGCAGGGTCAGGCGGAAATACTCGATGTTCGGACCGGCGGCGACGGACAGCCACTCGTTGACCTTGAAGCCGATCACCGGGTTGAAGGCGAGCGAGAAGATCCGCGACGAGCGTCCGTAGACCTCACCGGCCCAGACCTGCCGCGGCTTGGTCACGAGGCCGAAGGGCGCCCCGGTCGACAGGCCGAGCCAGAGGCGGTCGTTGAGCTGGTAGGAGGTCGCCCCCGCCGGCACGACCGCACCCTGGCCGATATCGCCGGAACCGCCGAGGCGGGCCAATCCCGGATTGGTGCCGATATCCGGCCGGATCGTGGAGGACAAGCCGATATAGGTAAGATTCTGCTCCGCGACGAAGCCCGGGTTCATCGTGATCGTCGCGGGATTCCAGAAGATCGAGGAGACGCCGCCCGAACCCGCCGCTGCGCCGGCCCAGGCGAGCCCCTGCGCCTCGGTGCTCTGCTCCCGGATCCCGAACGCGCCCGCATGCGCCGCCCCGGCGCCGAGGACCATCGCTGTCGCCGCGAGCATCGCCGCGCGCACCGTCCCGCCCATCTCGTCCCCCAAGCCCTTCGACCCTGTCGGGCACCGTCGAGTGTTCGTGACTCGTTATGCGGCACCGCTTCGCTCATGGTGCCAATTCCGAGGGCAAAACCGCAACGACAATCGGTCATTCCTGCACGAAGGCGAAGCACGCCGACATACCTAAAGTATGCTCCAGGATGCTGCAGATATTGCGGGGATGACTGTTTTTCCGAGATCCTATCCTGAGTTCCGCCGCACAGGCGCCAGCAGGAACAATAGATCAATAAACTGGTAGATATGCACTTTTCCGCCAGCACGTTGCTCAACAGCAACACGTGCGCGGCCCCCGCTCCGCAGCGTTGGCGCTTGCGCCTGGACCGGCGCCCGGCCATGGTCCCGGCGGCCGGCGGAGACCGGTTCCAGGGGCAGGAATTCAGGAGCGCGGCGATGAAGCTCTTCCGGCACGGTCCGAGCGGCGACGAGAAGCCCGGCCTCGTGGACGCAAACGGGGGCCTGCGCGACCTCTCGGGCATCGTCCGCGATATTGCCGGACCGGCGCTGTCCCCCGAATCGCTCGCGCGGCTGCGGGCTCTGGATCCCGAGACCCTGCCGAAGCTGCCGCCGGACGTGCGGCTCGGCCCCTGCGTGGGCGGCACCCGCAACGTGGTGGCGATCGGCCTGAACTTCGCCGACCACGCTGCCGAGACGGGCTCGCCGATCCCCGCGGAGCCGATCATCTTCAACAAGGCGCCATCGAGCCTGTGCGGCCCGAACGACGCGGTGATCCTGCCCAAGGGCTCGTCCTGCACCGATTGGGAGGTGGAACTCGCCGTGGTGATCGGCCGGCGCGCCAGCTACGTCCACGCCAACGAGGCGCTGAACTACGTGGCGGGCGCCTGCATCTGCAACGACGTCTCCGAGCGCGACTGGCAGATGAACCGCGGCCCGACCTGGACCAAGGGCAAGAGCGCGCCGACCTTCGGGCCGCTGGGCCCCTGGCTGGTGACGCTGGACGAGATCCCGGACCTCAAGAACCTCGCCATGAGCCTCGACGTGAACGGCGAGCGCCGGCAGACCGGCTCGACCGCGACCATGATCTTCGACGTGCCCCAGCTCGTCGCCTACACGTCGCACTTCATGCTGCTGGAGCCCGGCGACGTGATCACCACCGGCACGCCGCCGGGCGTCGGCCTCGGCATGAAGCCGCCGCACTACCTGAAGGCCGGCGACGAGATGGTTCTGCGCATCGAGCGGCTGGGCGAGCAGCGCCAGACCGTCATCGCCTTCGACGACTGGACCGCCAAGGTCTCGGCCGGTGAGCCGACCGACTGAGCCGGGTGCTTGATTTTTTTGCGCCGATCCCACTCAAAGGCACCATGAGCCAAGTCACCACCCCGTACCCGCAGGACATCCGCCACGATTGGACCGTGGCGGAGATCCAGGCGATCCACGACCTGCCGCTGCTCGATCTCGTGCATCGGGCCGCCACCGTGCATCGAGCGTACAACGACCCGGCCGATGTCCAGCGCGCGAGCCTGTTGTCGATCAAGACCGGCGGCTGCCCGGAGGATTGCGGCTACTGCTCGCAATCGGCCCACCACAAGGAGACCGGGCTGCCGCGCCAGCGCCTGATGCCGGTGGAGACCGTGCTGGCTGAGGCCGCCGCCGCCAAGGCGTCCGGCGCGACCCGGTTCTGCATGGGCGCAGCGTGGCGCAGCCCCAAGGACGGGCCGGATTTCGACGCGGTTCTCGCCATGGTCCGCGGGGTGCGCGGCCTCGGCATGGAGGCCTGCGTCACGCTCGGCATGCTGACGGCGAGCCAGGCCGAGCGCCTCGCCGAGGCCGGGCTGACGGCCTACAACCACAACCTCGATACGGGACCGGACTATTACGACAAGATCGTCTCGACCCGGACCTACGAGGACCGGCTGAACACGCTGGATCGGGTACGCGCGGCGGGGATTGGCGTCTGCTGCGGCGGCATTATCGGCCTGGGTGAGGGATCGAGCGACCGCGTGGCGATGCTGCACGTGCTGGCCAACCACGCGCCGCACCCGGAAAGCGTGCCGATCAACGCGCTGGCGGCAGTCGCCGGTACGCCGCTGGGCGACACAGCCGAGGCGATCGACCCGTTCGACATGGTGCGCATGTGCGCCACCGCCCGCATCGTGATGCCCCGCGCCCGGGTCCGGCTCAGCGCAGGCCGGCGGGCGCTCAGCCGGGAGGCGCAGGCTTTGTGCTTCCTGGCAGGGGCCAACTCGATCTTCTACGGCGAGCGGCTGCTCACCACCGCCAACGCCGAAGCGGATGCGGATGCGGCCCTGCTGGCCGATCTCGGCATTCGCGTCGCCGAGCCGGTCCTGGCGGCTGCGGAATAGGGCTCCGTCCCGAGGGCGGGATAAAGGCTTCAGCCCTCGGCCAGCACGATCCGGAACCGCGCCCCGTCCTCGCAGGTGTCGAGAGTCAGCGTGCCGCCCATGATCCCGATCAGCTCGGCAGCGATCGGCAGGCCGAGCCCCGTTCCGCCGGACCGCGTCGAGCCGGCAAACGGTTCGAACAGGTTTTCCCGGGCGCGCGCCGGCAGTCCGGGGCCGTTATCGGCAACCAGAATGATGATCCGCCCCGGCTCCTCGCGCGCGGCCGTGACCCGCACCGTGGCGTCGGCGACTTTGGCCCCATCGAGGGCCTGCACGGCGTTGCGGACGAGGTTGGCCAGCGCCCGCCCCAGCTGCTCCGGATCGGCCTGGACGGACAGGCCGCCCGCCGCCACCTGCACGGCTACGGGATGTGCCGACAGCGCGGCAAGGTCCGGGAGCTCGGCGAAGATCGGCGCCAGCGTCGTCCGGACGAGGCGCGGCGCCCGCTCGCTCACCCGGCCATAGGCGAGCGTCGCCTCGCAGAAGCGGATCGCGCGGGCGAGCGTGTCGACGAGGCGCGGCGCGACGCGCTGGACCGTGGGATCGGCGGTGCCTTCCAGACGATCGCCGAGCAATTGCGCGCCGGTGAGAAGGTTGCGCAATTCGTGGCTGATCTTGCTCACGGCGAGGCCCAGCTCGGCCAGCCGCCGCTTCTGCCGGAGCTGATCGGCGAGGCTGCGCTGCATCCGCCCGAGCGCCAGCTCGGCCTGCCCGATCTCGTCGCTGCGGCGGGACGGCGCGATGATCCGGCCGGCATCCTCCGGATCGTCCGCGAAGGCGGTGATGCTGGTCACCAGCCGCCGCACCGGGCGCACGATCAGGACCTGAAGCACCACGAAGACCAGCCCCGCCGCCGAGGCCGCGATGATCAGCGAGGAGACCAGCAGCCGCAGGGCGTAATCGACCATGGCCGAGCGGAGCGGCGCCTCATCGAGCAGGATCTCGACCCGATCGAAGCCGATCCCCCCTTCCCCGACAACGCGGATCGGCTCCTGCGTCGGGGCCACCAGGGTCCGCCACGCCCCGCGGATCGCCGAGAAAGCCGTGACATCGCGCAGGTCGACGGTATCGGCGACGCGTTCCGGCACCGCCTCGATGGCGAGCAAGCGCTGCGTGCCGCCGCCGCGGACCGCGATGGCGCGGGCGTTGACCCCGGCAAGCAGCCGGCTCTCCAGCGCCTCCGAGACCGGCTCGCCCGTCCGGCCGTCGAGGACCAGGGCGGCGACCTGCGCGGCCGCCAGCCGATCCGACATCCACTCGATCCGATAATTGGCCACTGCCGGCACGTAGGTCAGCACCTCCGCCACCGCCACGAACGCCACGGTGACGAGGAACAGCCGGCCGGACAGGCCCAGGCGCAGCCTGCGCCGGTCGGACCCGTCGCGGGTCTGGACCGGGATTGGCACGGCGGCCGTCGCGACCGCGGTGTCGGACTCGAGCGTCATGCCGGTCACGCTCCGCGCGGGCGTCGCGGAGGCGGAACGAGACGGCGGTGGTTGCTCGAGCCGGTTCCGGCCTTCGCGGGGGACATGTTCACAAGCCACGGTCTTGCAGGCGATACAGCCTCTAGGCCGCGAGCACTATAATGTAATGGCCCGCCAGCGGTTGCATCTGCCATCGCCACCGGATTCACGGTTGGGAACCGTCCGCGCGTCCTGGCACGGTCGCTCGATCGCATTGCAATCCGGCGGACCCGAACATTTGACCCGACAGCCCAAGTGCCTTTTCGGCACGCCCTGCACTTGGGAATAGCGGCACGTCGTTGTTTTGACGCGCTCTCTCGCGTCGATGCGGGATCCGCGTCCGCAAATCACGTCTCAGAACGGCGCCGGGCGCGCCGACCGAGGGCCATGCTGACCAGTGCGAAGGCGGCCAGCATCACGAGACCCGCCACCATCTTGGGCGTCACGAGGTCCCGCAGGGTCAGGGACCGGTCACAATCGGTTGCGGCCGTAGCCAGGCAGGCCGTCCGGGCGGCCTCGTGGGCGGCGACCACATCCTCGATCCCCGCCCCCGTGGTGGCGTACACGAAGACCCCGGGCAGCAATCCCAGGAAGGTCGCCAGCACGAAGACCCGCATCTTCACCCCGAAGGCGGCAGGCGCGAGATTCGTGACCCAGAACGGGAACAGCGGCAGCAACCGCAGGACCGCGATGTAACCGAAGGCGTCACGGCGAAAACCCTCGGCGAGGCCCGCGAGGCGGGTCCCGCCCATCCGGCGGAGCAGGTCGGCGCCGGGCCCCCGGCCGATGGTGAACACGATCGCCGCCCCCGTGGTTGCGGCGCAGAGCGCGGTCAGCGCCCCCGGCACGATCCCGAACAGGAAGCCGCAGATCATGGTGAGGATCAGCGTGGCCGGCACCGACACAACCACAGCCCCGACGTAAAGGCAGTAGGCCGAGACCAGCGCGCGGCCATAATCGGCCTCGACGTATCCCCGCAGCCACGCCCGGGAGGCGAGCAAGCGGTCGAGGCTCAGGAGTTGCGCCGCGCCCGAGACGAGGACGATGGTCGAGATGCCGATCAGCAGCACGAGCGGCAGCCAGCGCCGGACACGCTTCCAGCGGCCCTCGCGGGGGGCCCCGGCGACGGGCAGAACCTCGCTCACCCGGACTTGCGCATCCGCAGGATCTTGAAGAACCCGCCCGGGAAGGTCGGCTTCAGGCCCAGCACCTCGACGCCGTTGCGCCGGGCCCAGGCCTCGATCCGCGTGGCCTTGAAGTCCGAGGACCAGCCGATCTTGGTGCAGAGCGGCGCCACGATCTCTTCGACCCGGGCCAAGGGGCCGTCGCTCTGGCCGAAATGGTTGGCCAGCACGATGCCACCGCCGGGCCGCACCACGCGCAGGAACTCGGACATCGCTGCCTCGGGGTCCGGCACCAGGGTGATCAGGAACTGCGCCACCACGGCGTCGAAGCTCGCATCGGCGTAGCCCAGGTGGCAGACATCCATCACCTGCAGCCCCTTCACGTGGGCCAGGTTCCGGCGCCGGACCTTGGCGCGGGCGCGCTTGAGCATGTCCTCCGAGAGGTCGACGCCGCAGACGAAGCTCGCCTTCGGATAGTAGCCGAGCGCCAGCCCGGTACCGACGCCGGCCTCCAGGATCCGCGGGCCATGCTCGGCGGCGGCCTCCACGGCCGCGCGGGCGGCGGGCTCGGTGAGCTTGTCGTAGACCACGTCGTAGACGGGGGCCCAGCGCGCGTAGGCCTTGCGCATCAGGGCCGTGCTCGGCCCGGCCGTCTGCGGCTCGCTCAGCATCGTTCGGACATTCCAGAGATTGAGATCAGGCGGCCTCGCGAGGCCGGGCCGACAACGCGTCGACGCGCCGGATGGTGCCGCCACCGAGCACCCGGGCGCGGGGGCCGTCATCCGCGTAGATCGCGCAGGCCTGGCCCGGCGACACGCCGTCCTCCGGCTCGGCGAGCACCACCTCGGCGGCGCCGTCCGGCCCGACCGTGAGGGTCGCCGGGCGGGGCGGCCGGGTCGAGCGCACGCGCACAGCCACGGGGAGGTCGCGCACGGCTTCGGCCGGCCCCTCGCCGAGCCAGTTCAGCTCCGAGAGGCGGATACGGGCGGTGGCGAGGGCGGTCCGGGGGCCGACGACCACCCGGGCGGTATCCGGCTCCAGCCGCACCACGTAGAGCGGCTCGGCCCCTGAAAGGCCGAGGCCCCGGCGCTGGCCGACCGTATAATGCACGATGCCCTCGTGGCGGCCGAGGACATGGCCCGCGAGGTCGACGATCTCGCCGGGCCGCGCCGCGTCCGGGCGCAGGCGGGCGATCACGTCGCTGTAGCGGCCCTGCGGCACGAAGCAGATATCCTGGCTGTCGGGCTTCTCGGCCAGCGACAGGCCGAGGTCCTTCGCGAGGGCCCGGGTCGCGGTCTTCTCCATCTCGCCCAGCGGGAAGCGCAGGAAGTCCAGCTGCTCGGCGGTGGTCGCGTACAGGAAATAACTCTGGTCCCGGGCGGGATCGAGGGCGCGGTGCAGCGCCCGGCCACCACCCGGCAGCGCCCGGCTCGCCACGTAATGGCCGGTGGCCAGGGCGTCCGCGTTCAGATCCCGGGCGAGGCCCAGGAGATCGCGGAACTTCACCGTGCGATTGCACTCGACGCAGGGGATCGGCGTCTCGCCCGCGAGGTAGCTCTCGGCGAATTTCTCGATCACCGCGTCGCGGAACCGATCCTCGTAGTCGAGGACGTAATGCGGAATGCCGAGATGCTCGGCAGCCGCCCGCGCGTCGTGGATGTCCTGCCCGGCGCAACACGCGCCCTTGCGATGGCTCGCCGCGCCATGGTCGTAGAGCTGGAGCGTGACGCCGACCACGTCGAAGCCCTGGCGCTTCAGGAGCCCGGCGACCACGGAGGAATCGACGCCGCCCGACATGGCGACGACGACGCGCGTCTCGTGGGGGGCTTTGGGGAGATCGAGGGCGTTCATCACGAGGATCCGCAGCCGCCTGCCCGGAAGCTTCCTGGCTGCACGGGGCGTCTATAGCGGGAGTCCGCCCGGCTTTCCAGCGTGAACGGCCCGCTCCGGTGCGGCCGCCCGGCAGATCCTGCCGGGCAGGCGGCAGCTTCGACCTTGGGCCCGCCCTTCGATTTCAAAAAAACCTCTATTTGTCAGTTTCTTGGCTCGGCGCATCGTTGGCGCGCACCTTGCTGCATCGCCCTCAAGAGGAGCCCGGAATGGCGAGCGGTGCGACGGATCGGTTGGACGTGACCGCGTGGATCCCATCCACGCGGACGAGCTGGGACGCGGCGGGCATCGCCGCGCGGTCCGGCACGTCCACGCAGGACCGGTTCGGCGCGGCCCTCGACGCCGCCCGAATCCGGGACGACGCCGCAGTCACGCAGGCCCGTTCGGCCGGCCAGCGCGATGCCGCCGACGCGACGCGGACGCGGCAGGCGACGCAGCGCGCGGAAACCGACGCCGCCCGGACGGTTTCGGAGCGGAACCGCGACGCAGCCGCGCAGGCCGAGGCCCGAACTGCGGAGACGCGTTCGGCTGCCGCCCTGCCGAAGAAAGCCGCGACCGCGGTGACGCCCGGTACGCCCGCACCGGCAGCCGCTCCACGCGCCGAGGATCCCGTTGCCGCGCCCGCTCCGCACCCGGAGCCATCCGCTTCGGCGGCGCCGCGCACGCCATCAGAGCCCACCCCGCAGGACGCACAGGCCCCCCTGAAGGTCGCAACGGCCGGCACGCCGGTGCAGGATTCGGTGGCCGACACGCCGGTCACGGACGCCGATACCCCCGGCCCGGCCGAACCCCAGGCACAGGCGAGCCAGGTCGAGGCCCCGGCGCAAGCTGCGCCGCCCGATCCCACCGCCACGCTGCTGAGCCTGCTTGCCGCGATGTCGGGCGGCGCGACCATCAACAGCGCTACGACCAAAGCTCAGGCTCCGGAACCGGACACGGCCGGCAAGGAGAGCATTACAGCCACGCTCCCGGCCGGCGCCGGAGCGGCCCTCTCGGCCTCTATCGGACCAGCGCCAACGCCCTCCCGGACGGGCACGGTCGATGCTGCGCCGGAGACGACGGTTACGGGGATCGCCGGGCCGGGTGTCGGCACGAAGGGGGCCGCGGCGGGCGCGGCGCGATCCGAGCCGGTCAATCCGGGAGCCAGCCCAGTCGCGACCGTTCAGACCGGCACGGGCGATCCGACGACGCCTGCGGCCAACCCTGGCGCGGATTTCCTCGCCGCCCTGGCCGATGCCGGTCAGGCTGCTGGCCAGTCCTCCGCTTCCGGTGCGGCCGGCCCTGCGCCGCAGGCGGCGGGCTTGGCCAATCCGGGCGGGTTACCGGCGGCGACGGCATCCGCCGGGTCCGCGGCCGCCGCGCAGGCTGTACCCGTTCAGCCGACAGCGCCCGCCCAGCCCGATCCGGCGATCCCGATCGGGCAGGTCCCGATGACCATCGGCCTGCGCTCGCTGAACGGATCGAACGCCTTCCAGATCCGGCTCGATCCGATCGAACTCGGGCGGGTCGACGTCAAGCTTGAAATCGACAAGGCCCGCGGGACGGTCACGACGCACCTCGTGGTCGATCGGCCGGAGACCCTGGCGATGCTCCAGCGCGATGCGAACCAGCTGCAACAGGCCCTGACGCAGGCCGGCCTCGATCCATCGGCCGGCGGCCTGAACCTGTCCCTGCGCGGCGACGGCAGCGCGCAGACCGGCGGCGGCAACGGCCAACAGGGCGGCTCCCCCCAGGGCGGGTCCGCCGGCTGGACCCGGGATCAGGCCGAAGCCCCGCAGGAGATCGCCCCGACGCGATGGCTGCGCGGCTACGGCGGTCTCGACATCAGGATCTAGGCGCGGCGGCCCCTCGCCGAACGACACGCCATCATCGTGCGCCCGCGCTTGGGCGCGGCACGGGAGAGACCAGCATGACCAGCGGCATATCGGGCCTCGCCAGCACGGCATCGGCGACCAGCGCGGCGTCGAAGAGCGGGAACGCGACCGAGATCGCCAGCAACTTCACGCAGTTCCTGACGCTGCTCACCACGCAGCTCAAGAACCAGAACCCCCTCGACCCGATGGATACCAACCAGTTCACGCAGCAGCTCGTGCAGTTCGCCGGCGTCGAGCAGCAGCTCAAGACCAATGACCGCCTCGACAACATCCTCACCGCCTCGCAATCGGCGAGCTCGGCCACGGCGACGAGCTACATCGGCAAGACCATAACGGCGAGCGGGGCGTCCTCGCAGCTCTCGGGCGGCTCGGCCGCCTGGACGCTGACCCCGGCCCGCGCCGCCTCGAAGGCGGTGATCACGATCCTTGATTCCAACAGCAACGTCGTGGCGACGCAGGCGACGTCGCTCGCCGCCGGAAGCCAAGCCTACACGTGGAACGGCAAAACCTCGGCCGGTCTGACCGCACCCGATGGCACCTATTCGATCAAGGTCTCGGCCACGGACGCCACCGGATCCACCGTCGCGGTCGATACCAGCCTGTCGGGGACGGTGGACGAAGTCGATCTCAGCGGCTCTTCGCCGGTTCTGCTGATCGGCTCGCAGAAAGTGCCGCTGTCGAGTGTGCAGACGATCGGGTTGTCCACAAGTGGCGCTTAACGAATCACATTCGAGCGACGCGCTTCAACATCTCTTAAGCGGGCGCAAGTACCTTGAAGCCTCGACAGGTCAGTCGAGTGTAGAGCGTATCATGACCGAACCTAGCCGCCCGAGAGTAAAGTACGTGATCGGGCCCGACGGCAGTCCTTTGACCATCGCGGACCTCCCGCCCCCGAGCACCCGCCGTTGGGTGATCCGGCGCAAGGCCGAGGTGGTGGCCGCGGTGCGCGGCGGCCTCCTGAGCCTTGAGGAGGCCTGCAAGCGCTATACCCTGACCACCGAGGAATTCCTGAGCTGGCAGTTCTCCATCGACCAGCACGGGCTCGCCGGTCTGCGGACCACACGGATCCAACATTACCGGCACTGATCCGGGCGTCTTCAGGGATGGGCCAGTTCGCCCGAGCCGACAGGTCCCGAAGTCTCGCGAAGCCGCGTCCCGACCCCGGGCGCGGCTTCGTGGCGTTGAAAGCGACCTCCGACGAAGTGGACACCGGTTCGGCGCAAGAGGGCGCGTCGAAGCAAAGGCTGAGAGCAGCGCACGGTCGCCTCGCGACCGTGAACGGCTCTGCCCACCGGCTGCGTGCAACTGCAGGTCCGGGCATTAACGCCGCGCTAACCACGACCTGGGCAAATTCTGCCGGGCGAGCCGCCAGGGCCCGCCTCGCGTTCAGAGTGCAGCGAAGCCGCCCGTGAAGCCGGTCCTCGATCTCGTCACGAAGCTCGGACCGGCCCGCATCGCCGCCATGGCGGCGGTGACGCTCACGCTCATCGGCTTCTTCGCGTTCATCATCCTGCGGGTCTCGCGCCCCGACATGGGCGTGCTGTTCTCCGACCTGTCGATGCAGGATTCGGCGTCCGTCGTCCGCGACCTCGACAGCCGCGGCATCCGCTACGAGACGCGGGGCGAGGCCGGCCAGACGATCCTGGCACCCCGGGGCGACCTCGCCAAGCTGCGCATGGACCTCGCCGGCAAGGGCCTCCCGACCCAGGCCGGCGTCGGCTACGAGATCTTCGACAAGGGCGACGCGTTCTCGTCCACCAACTTCGTGCAGAACGTGAACCACCTGCGCGCCCTGGAGGGGGAGCTCGCCCGTTCGATCCGGGCGATCGGCCGGGTCCAGGCGGCGCGCGTCCACCTCGTCCTGCCGGAGCGGCGCCTGTTCGAGCGCGACCGGGAGAGCCCGAGCGCCGCCATCGTGCTGAAGCTGATGGGCGACCTCGATGCCGGGCAGGTCCGGGCGATCCGCCATCTCGTCGCCTCCGCGGTGGAGGGGCTGAAGCCCGAGCGGGTCTCGATCGTCGACGAGCGCGGCCGTCTGCTGGCGGATGGGGCCCGGGACGCCGAGGCCGACGTCGCCGGCGGCTACGAGGACCGGCAGGTCGGCCTGGAGCGGCGCCTGCGCGGCCAGATCGAGGATGTGGTCGCCGGCATCGTCGGGCCGGGCCGGGCCCGGGTGCAGGTCAACGCCGAGCTCGACCACAACCGGACCGAGAGCCGCTCCGAAACCTTCGACCCCGAGAGCCGCGTCGTCCGCTCCGCCCAGACGCGGACCGAATCCTCGCAGACCAGCAACGCCGACGGGCAGGTCAGCGTCGGCAACGAATTGCCCGGCGCCAACGCCACCGACAAGGCGCCGGCTCCCAAGGACGCGACCAACAAGAACGAGGAGACCACGAATTACGAGATCTCCCGGGTGACCAAGACCGAAATCGCCGAAGGCGGTCGGATCAAGCGCCTGTCGGTGGCCGTGGTGGTCGACGGCGTCTACGCGCCCACGGCCGACGGGAAGCAGACCTACAGCCCCCGCGCGCCCGCCGAGATCGAGCGGATCACCGCCCTGGTGCGCAGCGCGGTCGGGTTCGACAAGGCCCGCGGCGATCAGATCGAGGTCGTCAATCTCCGCTTCGCCGAGGCGCCGAGCCTGCCGCAATTCAGCGAGCCGACGCTGATCCAGTCGCTGCTCGCCCCCACCAAGGAGGATGTGCTGCGCATGGCCGAGCTCGCCGTGCTGGCGCTCCTGACCCTGATCGTCCTGCTCACCGTGGTGCGCCCGCTGTTGCGGCAGGTGCTGGCGCCGGTGCCGGCCCCGCCGTCGCTCGCCGCGGCGGGGGGCATGGGCATCGCGGCCGATGCCGCGGCGGTCGCGGGGCCTGCGGGGGGGACCATCACGATGATCGACCGGGACAATCCCACCGCCCGGCTGATGGAGTTCGCCAAGATCAACGGCCAGGTCCAGGCCGAAACCGTCCAGCGCGTGGTCGACATGGTCCGGGCGAGCCCCGCCGAGACCGTCGAGGTGCTGCGCGGCTGGATCCAGGAAGAGTAGCGTAGGGCGTCGAGGGCAGCACGATGGCGGCAGGTCTGGCAAATACCCTGGCGACGGTGGGCGGCGATTCCTTCGCGTCCATGCCCGGTCCGCAGCGCGCGGCCGCGCTCCTGCTGATGCTCGGCGAGGAGGAAGGCGCGCCGATCTGGCAGATGCTGGAGGAGGAGGAGGTCAAGAAGGTCAGCCACGCGATGGTCCAGCTCGGCACGCTGGAGGTCGCCACCGTCGAGCGGCTGATCATCGAGTTCGTGACGAAGCTGAGCAACAGCGGCGGCATCTCGTCGAACTTCGAGCGGACCGAGGCGCTGCTCCTGAAGATCTTCCCAAGCGATCAGGTCTCGCTGATCATGGCGGAGATCAAGGGCGCGTCCGGCAAGCGGGTCTGGGCCTCGATCGCCCAGGTCGATCCGGAGATCCTCGCCTCGTTCCTGCGCAACGAGTACCCGCAGACCGTGGCGGTGGTGCTGTCGCGGGTGCGGGCCGACTACGCCGCCAAGGTGCTGACCATCCTCCCCGAGGATTTCGCGATCGACTGCCTCAACCGGATGCTGCGCATGGAGACGGTGCAGAAGGAGGCCCTGCGCCACATCGAGGAGACGCTGCGGGTCGAGTTCGTCTCGACCATCGCGCAGACCCAGCGCCGCGACGCGCACGAGATGATGGCCGACGTGTTCAACGCCTTCGACCGGCAGACGGAGGGTCGCTTCCTCGCAGCCCTCGATCAGGCGAATCGCGGCTCGGCCAAGCGCATCCGCGAGCTGATGTTCACCTTCGAGGATCTGCTGAAGCTCGATCCGGGCAGCGTCCAGACCCTGATGCGCTCGATCGAGGGCGAAACGCTCTGCCGGGCGCTCAAGGGCGCCAACGAGCCGACCCGGGCCTTCTTCATGAAGCAGATGTCGACCCGCGCGGCCAAGAACCTCACGGACGAGATGGCCTCCCTCGGCCCGGTCCGCCTCAAGGAGGTGGACGAGGCGCAGACGCGGATGACCGAGATCGCCAAGGACCTGGCCGAGAAGGGCGAGATCATGATCGCCAAGAATAGCGCCGAGGAGGAGCTGGTCTATTGAGCGCCCAGACCGCTCGGAGCGCCAAGCCGTTCCTGTTCGAAAACGACTTCCGCAGCGGGCGTCCCAGCGCCGAGGCCCAGCGCGCCGCCGAGGCCGCCGCCCGCGCCGAGGTGGACGCCCATGCCCGCGGCCTCCACGAAGGCCGCATCCAGGCCGAGGCGCAGATCCAGGGCCGGCTCGCCGACGCTCTGAACCGGCTGGCGCTGGCTGCGGCGGGCCTCATCGCCCAGGCCGACGCCCGGGATGCCGAGCGCGAGGTGCAGGCCGTCGAGGTGGCGATGCTGATCGCCCGGAAGGTCGCCGGCGACGCGCTCGACGCGGCCCCGCTCGCCGGCATCGGCGAGGCGGCGCGCGCCGCCCTCCCGCACCTGCGCGGCGTGCCCCACCTCGTTGTGCGGGTCCACGACAGCCTGGTCGAGGAGGCCGAGACCCTTATGAAGCGCCTGGCGCGCGAGCGCGGCTACGAAGGCCGCCTCGTCGTGCTCGGCGACCCCGAGATGGCGGCGGGCGATGCCCGCATCGAATGGGCCGACGGCGGCATCGTGCGGGAGCGCGCCCGCATCGAGGCGGCGGTTCTGGACGCCCTCGGCCTGGCTCAGAATTCCTGAAGGAAGCCCGATGTCCGACGATTTCAGCCTGCCCCAGCTCGGCGAGAACGACACCGACTACGCGGCCGGCTCGATCCGCGACGCGCCGACCACGCCGAAGACCGCCGCCGATCTCGAGCAGCTGTTCGACGTGCCCGTGATGGTCTCGGCGGTGCTGGGCTCCGCCCGGATGCCGATCGGCGACCTGCTCCGGATGGCGCCCGGCGCCGTGCTCGAACTCGACCGGAAGGTCGGCGAGGCGATCGACGTGTTCGTCAACAACCGGCTGGTCGCCCGCGGCGAGGTCGTTCTCGTCGAGGACCGGCTCGGCGTGACGATGACCGAGATCGTCAAGGGCGAGTAGTCCGGGCGAGTAGTCCGGGCGCGTGATTTTTGGGACGCGGGCGCCGGGGGCTGTCCGCGCCATGAGCTCTGAGAGGAACGAACCATGCGGCTCCTGATAATCGGGCGGCTGAACGGCGAACTGATCACCGCCTCAAAGATCGCCATGCAGCGCGGGGCCTCCGTGACGCAGGCCGATGCCGTGCCGCAGGGCCTCAACGTGCTGCGCGCCCGCGGCGCCGATCTGATCATGATCGACGTGTCGCTGCCGATCGCCACCCTCGTCGCAGCCCTTGAGGTGGAACGGATCCGCACCCCCGTGGTCGCCTGCGGGGTCTCGGCGGACGCCTCGGCCGCCGTGGCGGCGATCCGGGCGGGCGCCAAGGAGTACATTCCGCTTCCGCCCGACCCCGAGATGATCGCCGCGGTGCTGGAGGCGGTCGCCACCGACCGCGCCGCCTTCGTGTGGCGCGATCCCTCCATGGAGCGGGTGGTCAAGCTCGCCGAGCAGGTCGCCCGCTCGGAAGCCTCGGTGCTGATCACCGGCGAGAGCGGAACCGGTAAGGAGGTGCTGGCCCGGCACGTCCACCAGAAGTCCAACCGGGCGGGCAAGCCCTTCGTCTCGGTCAACTGCGCGGCGATCCCCGAGGCTTTGCTCGAATCCGAGCTGTTCGGCCACGAGAAGGGCGCGTTCACCGGCGCGGTCGCCCGGCGCATCGGCCGGTTCGAGGAGGCCAATGGCGGCACGCTGCTGTTGGACGAGATCTCCGAAATGGATGTGCGCCTGCAGGCCAAGCTGCTGCGCGCCCTTCAGGAGCGGGTGATCGACCGGGTCGGCGGCACGGCCCCGGTGCGGGTCGATATCCGGGTGCTCGCCACCTCCAACCGCAACCTCGCCGAGGAGGTCCGCAAGGGCACGTTCCGCGAGGATCTGTTCTACCGCCTGAACGTCGTGGCCCTGAAGCTGCCGCCGCTCCGCGAGCGGCCGGCCGACATCCTCGAACTCGCCGCGCATTTCGCCAAGAAATACGCCGCGGTGAACGGCGTGTCGGTCCGCCCCATCTCGGCCGAGGCGCGGGCGCTGGTGCTGAAGAACCCCTGGCGCGGCAACGTCCGCGAACTGGAGAATACCCTGCACCGGGCGGTTCTGCTCGCCTCCGGCGACGCGATCGGACCCGAGGCGATCCTGTCCCCGGACGGCGAGACGATCGCCTTGGAGGGCCCGGCGACACGCGCCGCGCAGGCAGCCGAGGCCGCGACCCGCGGGCTGGTGGGACGGACCGTGGCGCAGGTCGAATGCGACCTGATCCTCGATACCCTCGACCATTGCCTGGGCAACCGCACCCACGCGGCCAAGATCCTCGGGATCTCGATCCGAACCCTGCGCAACAAGCTCAACGAGTACGTCTCGTCGGGCCTCGACGTAGCGGAGCCCGGCGGCGTGCGGAGCGCAGCCTTCGGATAGGGGCGCGCCGATCAGAGGGATCGGGTTCTGGAGGCGATGCGCGTCTCCGACCCGCCTTCATCGATCTTCGAAGCCCGCACGGGAGGACGGCTCCGCACCCGCCAAGCGCATCGGTGCGGCTCCCGCGGATCGTATTCTTCCAGGCTGCGCGCGATCTACCGACGCCCGGTCTTCGCCGCCTGATCGCGCTCGTTCTGAGCGGCATAGGCCGCGTCGAGCTTGCGCAGCGAGGCGTAGCGGGCGACGTCACCCTCCACGTCGCGGATCGTCTCCTCGACGAGATGGCGCTGGAGCGCGACGCGCGGATCGTTGGGCGGCAGCGCTTCCCGCTCCTGCAGGCGAAGCACGGCCTGCCGCACAACGGTGTAGACCGCCTCGCGCTCCTCCCGGGTCATCGACGGCTGGATCGCCTTCGCGACGAGATCGGAGAAATCCGACATGGTCCGTTAGACTTCGCTCTTCCATCGGGCGCCGGGACCGCCGGGCCGCCCCCCTCTACAGACCGGGCGGCCCAGGATCCAGAGGCGTGCTGCAGCCGCCTACATTCTCTGGTCGCGGATACCCGCGATCAGAAGCGAGGACGAGCTCCAGATCACGAAGAAGCAGAAGAACGCGACCAGCAGCGTGTGGCCGCGCTCCGGGTAGAGGCTGTCCGTCGGCAGGACCGGCGGCACGAAGGTCGCCAGGAAGATATGCTGCTTGGAGGCCGCGACCCGCGCCCGGTCGAGCAGCAGATGGGCCGATTCCTCGAGTTTCTCGGCGATCGTCCGCTCGACGAGCAGACCCTCGTACTGGAGCAGCGCTTCGGTCAGGTTCGCACCGCCCGCGGCGCCCGAACTCGTCATCTCGTCCTGCAGGATCTTCATCTGCTGGTCGATGGCCGTGATGTTGGCGACGAGCGTCTGGATCGAGCGCGAGCGCTCGTCCAGGCTGGAGCTGCGCAGGACCTGGAGGTCGTTCTCGGCCTTGAGCTTGTCCTTCTTCAGCAGCGTCAGGGTTGCCAGCGTCCCCTCGGCGGACTTGACCGGATCGATCACCCCCCACTGGTTGCGGAAGGATTGCAGGGCAATGTGCGCCTTGCTCAGGCGCTCCTGCGCGGTTCTGGCGTCGGTCTCGGCCTGGACGACCATGTCGGCCTGCGCGCGCTTTGAGATGTCGTTGATCAGCGCCTCGGAGCGCGTGACCACTTCGCGGGCGATGGTCAGGGCGTCCTCGGGCGTGAACGCCCGAACCGACAGGCGGATCACGCCCGAGATCGAGTCGATATGCGCGATGACGTGCGTGCGCCAATACTGGGTCAGATCCTCGATCGGGTCGGTCGGATCAAACCGCGTCCAGAAATCGGCCTCCTGGCGGGAGAACATCTTGGACAGGCCGATGCTCTTCTCGAGCGACTCGACCATGGTCTGGCTGGCGATGTAGTCGCGGACGATGAAGCTGTCCTGGCTGTTATGCTTCTGAATGAGGTTCGTGTATTGGCCGAGGGAGATGTTCTCCATCGGTTCGACGTTGCCGCGCACCGTGAACTGGGCCTCGGCGACGTACTGGTTCGACGCGAAGCCGAACAGGTACAGCCCGACCACGAGGGTCGGCAACAGGACGAACAAGCTGATGCGGCGGATGATCCGCGCGCCGTAGCTCGACGTGTCCTCCCGGCGCGGGCGCAGGCCGGGCAGTTGGGTCCAGTCCAGGCGCTTGCGAATCGCGGTGGCCAGAGCCTGGGCGCCGCGCTTCTCCGGAACCGGCCGGATCGTCTCCGCGCTCCGCCGCAGCTCGGTCATCGTCGGGGCTGCGAACGTCACGATCTCGCTTTCGCGCGTGTCGTCTTTGACGTCGTCGAGGCTCATCCGCTCTGTGTTCCTGGGTCTGCGCCGGTTCCGCTGATGCGGCGCCGGCCAAGGGGCGGCCCGTGCGCGGAACCGGGATCCCGTTCTTTTAGGCCCTTTTTATGGCGCCCGGGTCGACCTGCGGGGCGGGGCGACGGGCGACCGAGAGCGCTCTCCGCCGAAGTGGACACCGGTTCGGCGCAAGAGAGCGCGTCACAACAAAAGCTTGGAGCCGCGCTCGATTGCGATGCGATCGGGCACGGCTCTAGCCCGATGCCGGTATCGCGCCCTACTTTCTCCGGATGATGACAGAACCACGCTCAACGGGCGACGCCGATCGTCCCGCTGCCGGTCGGCCTGGCGGCCGCTCGGCCAAAACCAAGCTCACCGACATCGTGGTGGTCTGCTCCAAATGCGCCAAGCGGCAGGGCCTGCGCGCGCGCGCCGTGCGCGCGCTCCTGAAGAAGGCCGGGAAACAGGCCGCCCAGGAGGCGTCGGGCACCCGGAGGAAGCTCCGCATCGTCGAGTCGGGTTGCCTCGGCCCGTGCCCGAAGCGTGCTATCGCGGTCGCCACCGGTGCGAGCCTCGCGGCCGGCCGCGTGATCCTGCTCGATCCCGAGGCCGGGCCGGCGGAGGCGCTCGCCGCCATCCTCCAACCCATCCCGCCGTGCCGGCCGTCCCCTGAATTCGGCCCCAATACCGTTCTAGCGGCGGTACCACATGACGAATCGCCGCCGGCGCGCTGACCGGCACAACTTGGAGCCGCTCCTGGTGCCCGCCTTCAGACACGTCACGCACGCACTGCGACCGTGAAGGAAGCGCGCCCATCCGGAAAGCGCCGGGTCATCCGCGCCCTCGTCCGCCGCCTGCCGCTGCTCGGCACGCTGATCGGGCTGGGCTTCGCGATCTGGCTCGTGGCGACCAACGACCTCCAGGCGGTGGCCACGGCGTTCGGCCGGATCGGCGTCGTGGGCTTCCTCAGCGTCACGCTGGTGCGGACGCTGGTGCTGTTGGTGTGCGGAATCGCCTGGGCGCGCATCCTCGACGGGCTGTCGCCGGCGCCGGCTTCGGCCTGCCTGATCCTGCGCTTCGTGCGCGAGGGCATCAACGTCCTGTTGCCGGTCGCCTCGGTGGGCGGCGAGGTGTTGGGCGCGCGGCTCCTCACCTTCTGGGGCGTGGCCGGCTCGCTCGCCGCCGCCTCGGTGCTGGCCGATCTCCTGTTCCAGGTCGGCACGCTCGCTCTGTTCGCAGGCCTCGGGGCCGGCCTCCTGAGCCGCGTCGAGGGCGCGGAGGCGGCCGAACTCGCCGGTTGGACGCTGCGCACCCTCGCGGTTGCGGCAATCGCCGTCGCAGCGTTTTTCGCGCTCCAGCGGACCGGGATCGTCCGCGTCCTGGAAGAGCGGATCGCCGCCCTCGGCCGGCGCTTCGTGCGCGAGACCGAAGCCCTGCCCGAACCGCGCCAGCGCATCCAGGGGGCGCTGGATGCCGTCTGGGCGCCGGGGCGGCGGGGCCGGCTCGCCCAGTCGGTCGCCCTGCACGCGTTGGCTTGGCTCCTCGGCGCGACCGAAATCCTCGTCGTCTTCACCTGCATCGGCGTCGACAATGTCGGCCTGACCGACATCCTGGTGATCGAGTCGCTGAGCCAGGCGATCAAGGCCGCCGCCTTCCTGGTCCCGAGCGGACTCGGCGTGCAGGAGGGCGGGCTCGTGCTGGTCTGCGGCCTGTTCGGCATCGATGCCGGTACGGCCATCGCCCTGTCCCTCGCCCGCCGGGTGCCCGACGTGGTGCTGGGCCTGCCGTCGCTCCTCGTCTGGCAGAATCTCGAAGCCCGCCGCGAGGGCGTGCGCCCCGCCGCGCCGACCTGCGACCGCTCGTGACCCCGATGCCCGATCTGCCGACAGCCCCGACCCGCCCCGGCCGGGGGCGCAGGCTCCGGCGCCTGGGCCTGGGCCTCGCCGCGATCCCGCTGCTCGCCGCCTCGCCCGCCCTTGCCCAGAGCGTCACCCTGGACCTCGGCGCCGGCGGCACCACCGAGCGCGCCCTCCAGCTCGTCGCGCTGATCACCGTCCTGGCGGTCGCCCCCTCGGTGCTGGTGATGGCCACGGCCTTCACCCGGATCGTCGTGGTGCTCTCGCTCCTGCGCTCGGCACTCGGTACCCAGACGGCGCCGCCGACCGCGGTGCTGGTCAGCCTCGCCCTGTTCCTGACCGCCTTCGTGATGGCGCCGACGGGCCGCGCCGCCTACAGCGCCGGGATCGAACCCCTGATCGCCGGACGGATCACACAGGCCCAGGCCTTCGAGCGTGCCTCGGCGCCGTTCAAGACCTTCATGCTGAAGAACGTCCGCGAGAAGGACCTCAAGCTGTTCCTCGACCTCGCCAAGGTGCCGGCGCCGAAGGGGCCCGAGGATGTCGGTCTCGAGATCGTCACCCCGGCCTTCATGATCTCGGAGCTGAGGCGCGCCTTCGAGATCGGCTTCCTGCTGTTCATCCCGTTCCTGATCATCGACCTCGTGGTCGCCTCGGTGCTGATGGCGATCGGCATGATGATGCTGCCGCCCGCCACGGTCTCCCTGCCATTCAAGCTGATCTTCTTCGTGCTGGTCGACGGATGGACGCTGGTGGCGGGCTCGCTGGTGCAGAGCTACGGGAGCTGACGCCGCCCAAGCGGGCATCGTCAGGCCTGTACGATCCGGACCGTGGCGAAGCCCTCGCCGGGTGTCGGCGGCTCGAACAGGCGGTCGACGGAGCGGATGCTGGCCTCGGGCACGCACCGGTCGGCGGGCCGCTGCCGGTTCCGTTCCAGGGCGCGGCCGAGCGGCGTCCGGATCCAGACCGCCGATACGGGGATCCCGTAGGACCGGGCACAGTCGATGATCGGCGCGCGGTGCCGTGCGCCGGGCAGGGCCGCGTCGAAATAGGTCGTCCCGGCCTCCGGTTCCTGGCGGGCGATCCAGAAGGACTTGCCCGCTCCCTGCAGGCCGCAGACCACCACCAGCCGTTCGACGGTCCGGGCCTCCAGCTGGTCGCGCAACGCCGCGAAGGCCCGGCGCCATGCCTCGGCGTTCCGCTCCGGCGTCCAGACACGCCCGGCTTCGGTCTCCAGGAAGGCGTCGGGATCGATGACGCGCCGCGCGCTCATCCCGGGGGCGTGCCGGGGGTCTCGGCGTTGCTCTGCCGATCACCGCCCTGCGGCTCGGAACCGCCCTCGTCCACGGCCTTGGCCTTCCCCCGGTCGGGGGTGGCGGCGTCCGGGTAGCGCTTGCGGTACTCGGCCAGGAAGGCCGACAGCGTCTCGGCCTTGGTGGCCTGGGCCGCCACCGCCCGGAAGCCCGGGCTGCGGGTCGGGTCGGATCCCGTGAGCAGCGCGAAGGTGCGCGCGTCGGGGCTCGCCGCCATGGCCTCCGAGAACTTCGCCTTGAGCCGTTCCAGGCCGATCGCCTCGCCCGCGAGGTTGTAGGCGATCGCGGCGCGCATGGCATCGGCCCGGGACGCCGCGTCGAGCGGCTGGCCGGACCGCCACGCCTCGCCGAGCAGCGCCTCGTGCGTCTCGCCGGCGTCGCGCCAGCGGCGGGCCCCCCAGTAGATGTCGGCCCGCAGGCGCTCGATGTCCGGCCCGGCCTCTCCCTCGAGAGTCTCAAGGGCGAGGTCCGTGCGGGTCAGGTCCGAGAGGGCGCGGGCGCGGATCAGGTTCCGGGCACGCTTCAGCTCGCCCGGCAACTCCGGCAGCTCGGTGGCATCGAGGACCTTCAACGCCTGCAGGGGCTTGTCGTCCATCAGCCGCACCGTGGCGAGCCGCGCCGCGACCGCCGACCGGGCCGGGCCGGTGAGCCGGTTGTCGATCTGGTACTGCAGCAGATCGGCGGCGGGTTCGAGAAGGTCGAGGCGCACCAAGCGGTCGGCCAGCCGGCGCACCACTTCGTCGCCGCGCCGCCCGATCGGGCTCAGCTCCCGGAAATCGAAGAACAACGCCACGGCCTCGACCCCCGACAGGCTCTCCCCCTTGTCGGTGAGGTACAGGTTCTCGAAGGCGATCTGCGCCTCGCGGGTGAGCGCCACCGAGGCCGTGGCGTTCGGCGCGAAGACGTTGGCCCGGCGCGCGGCCGTGAAGGCCTGGCGCCAGTGGCCGGCGGCGAGGTGGAGGCGGGCCACCCCGGCCGTGATGCTCTCCTCGATCGGGCCGCCATGCCAGGTCAGGGCGAGCCGTTCCAGGCGCTCGGTCGCGGCCTCCGGCGTCAGCGTGCCGGCGGATTGCGCGAGCAAGGTGCCCCGCAGGGCTGCCTCGGCCGAGACCGGACGCACCGCCTCCCTCTCCAGGCGGGTATAGGCGTCGAGCGCCGCCTTGACCTGACCGGTCGCCTCCGAAACGCGGGCGCGGACCAGGGCCAGCCGGTCGCGGATCCAGGGGGGCAGGTCGCGGGCATCCCCGGCGCGGGCGGCGGCCGTTTCGGCATCGTCGTTCTCGATCGCCGATTCCGCCGCCGCGGCGCGGATCGTCTGCGCCAGATCCGTGGGGTACTCCTGGGCCAGCGGCAGGACCTTGAGGAAGCCGGTCTCGGCGGCCTTCCAATCCCCAACGCCGGCTGAGACCATCGCCCGCCACAGGGCCGCCTCCGGATTCCCGGCGAGGATCGGGACGGACAAAGCCTTCAACGCCTCGGCGTTGCGCCCCATCCGCACCTGCGCGATGCCGCGCAGCAGGGCCGTGTCGCGCTGGCCCGCGAGCAGCGGATCGTCGGCGGCCGCCGCTTCGAGCGCCGCCAGGGCTTCAGGATCGAGCCCATTGGCGAGATAGGTGCGGGCCAGCGCGAGCCGCGCCGGGCCGCGATCGGCCGGATTGGCGGCCGCGGCGGCATCGAGCGCCCCGCGCACGGTATCGCGCACCACACCGGACCGTGCCCGGTTCCAGGCCTCGGGCGTGATGGCGAGGGTGCCCGGATCGGCCAGGGCGACCTCGTCCTTCCGCGCCGTCGCCGACGTGGCGAGCCCCCCGGTCCGGCCGATCGTCACCGTGTCGAGTTCGGGGCGCACCGCGAGGTCGTCGGCGCTGGCCAGCACCGCGAGGCCGTGCCGGCTCGGGAGGATCTCGAAATCCACGAACCGCCGGTTCTTCGGATTGCCGACCGGCCGCCGGGACGCCGACGTGACCACCGCGATGCGCTCGCCGTCGAGATCGAGCCACGTCGCCGAGCCCGGGCGGGGCAAGCCGAGGGACACCGCGATGCGGCCCGCGCTATCGGGCTTGCGCAGGGGGTCGATCGTATCGCTCGGGCTCAAGGCGTCGCCCGCCGAGAGTTCCCAGCCAACGCCGCCCTCCGTCGAGACCGCGTTGAGATCGACCAAGCGGCCCTGGGGTGCCGAGAAACGCAGGATCGTCAGCGGTCCGGTCCGGGTGGGGCTTCCCACCGGCACCAGGCCCTGATGGCCGGTCGGAGCCGGGACCGTCTCGGCGGTCTCGAAGGCGAGCGTGACCACACCGCCGCGCTCGAACAGCACGGCTGGCGGCAGCGCATGGAACGGGAAGACCAGGCCGGACCCGGCCGGGCGGATCGGCGGCGGTGCCGGCGGACGCTCGGCGACGGCCGGCGCTTCAGCGCGAGCCGGCGGCGCGGAGGGAGGAGCGGGAACGGCCGGCGCCGCAGCCACCGGTGCCGGTGTCGCCGGCCCGGGTATCGCGACGGCGGTGCCGGCGGGTTCCGCCGGCTTGCGCCGGACGGCGTCCAAGAGGAAGGCCCCGTCCTCGCGCTCGGAGCCGATCTGGAATCCGTCTTCGGGCGTGACGAGCAGGCTGGCCGAGGTCGCATCGGTCTCGGTCGCCAGCTTGGCGATGCCGGGCCGGGGACGCCCGCGTGTCCCGGACGAGTCGATGGTCCAGGGGCCGACGACCCGTAGCCGCGTCGTATTGCCCTCGGCGGTGAGGGTCGTGACGGCCTCCGCGGGCATCCGCAGCGACAGGCGCGTCAGCGTCGGGAGGAGCGCCAATTCCAGCGACAGGGGCTTGCGCACCGGCTCGGGGATGCGGGCCTTGAGCGCTTCCTCGGCAACCCTGGCGCGACGGGCGAGTTCGGCCACCACTTCGGGCGGCAGCGGGGGCGGCAACCCGGCCCAGCCCTCCGGCAGCAGATCCACGAAGATGCGCTCGCCGGCCATCTGCAGGTTGACCCGGTAGGGCCGCTGCAGGGCGACGCGCAACCCGGTCCCGTCCGGGTCGCGCCGCACGCTCGACACGTAGGCGGGCATTTCCTCGGCCAACCGCTCGGGACCCTGCCCGACGCGCTCGCCGTAGCCGAGGAGCAGCACGCCGCCGGCGAGCTTCGCCTTGACGATGACCGGCTTGTCGAAGGTGAGCACGATGCGGCCGTAGCCACCGGGACCGGTGCCGGTCTCCGCGCCTTTGGCGCCGGTCAGCCGGGCGGCCAGCGCCGGGTCGATGACCGCCAGCAGGGCGAGCACCGGGAGCGACCCGCGCAGCAGCCGCCGCCCGAGCCCCTGACCGATCCGGGGTCGCCCGCCCTCCGATCCCATCGCCTCGCCGATCCGATCCCGGCGCGCGGCGCTGTGGGCCGCAGCGCGCGGCGCCACATGTCGCGGGCATCCTGCGGCGGGGCCACTAACGCGGCCTTAACCGTAACCCGCAAATCCGCCGGATCGCTCTGTCCGTCAGCCGCTCAGGGCGACGGCGCGGTCGAGGGCCTGGGCGAATCCCTCCAGCGGAACAGTGATCGTGGCGTCATCGCTGCTGCCCGACTTGTGGCCGATCACGAACAGCTTCTTGGCGGTCCGCATGCCATCGAGGGCCGGCGTCGGGAAGCCGATCGGCACGAAGCAGCCGTCCGGCCCGCAGGCGCTGTAGGGTGCGCCCTTGCCGAGGACCTGGTCATCCAGCTTGAAGGTGATGCCAGGCTCGATCGAGAGGCCAAAGGGCATCAGCACGATCCCTTCGGCGCGGCCCTCCTTCGGCGTCTGGAATTCGATGCCGAACTTGCGCCGACCCGTCTGCGAATCGCCCTGCGCCTGGGCGACGATGCAGGTGATCTTCTCCCCGGGATGCGTGCAGGTCATGGACCAGTCGCCGTAGCTCTCGGTCACGGAGTTGGCGCCCGTGGGCCACGCGGCATGGGCGGGCGCCGAGGCGGCGGCAGGTGTTGCCGGCGTTGCCTCTGTGGGAGCAGGCTTGGCCACCGGCTTCGGAGCGGCAGGCTTCGGCTTGGGCTTCGGCCGGGCCTTCGGCGGCGCCTCGGCCGGGGCGGCCTCCGGCTCGGCATCCTGAGCCCGCGGCGCCACCAACGGAAGGGCGAGCAGCAGCGTGACGGTCAGGCTGGAGCGCAGGAACGCGCGAATCGTCGGCATGGAATCAACAACCCCCAAGGCCATGGAACGGCAGAGCCGCCTAAAGCCCAAGCGGGGACGACGCAATTGCTCCGGCCGATCCGACGCCGAAACCGCCTCGCCGCGTCCTAAACCTCAGAGCGGGTTGGGGCCGCCGACGGCGCGGGCCAGGGCACAGCGACGGGCGAACGCGACCTCGGCGCCGCCGCGAACCGCGCGGGCGCAGGCGAACATGAGGGTGAGGATGCCGGGATCGCGGTCGACGGTCTCGGTGACCGGGCCGGGGATCCGAGAGGTGATGAGAGCGAGCATGACGGACTCCGACGGGCTGTGGCTCGGACGTTTCCGTAAAATCCCAGGCTGCGTGGCCATCTCGGCGGCCTTGTTGCATCGCAATATGAGGAATGCGGCCCGCGCCGGCCACAGGTCGGGACGCGGATGCATCATGCGTATGGCTCATGGCGACGAGCCGACACGTCAACGTTGCGTTTACGTCTCGATGCAGCGGATGGTTGACCGGACCCAGGCGAGCCGCCATTGAGCCGCTTTCGGCGACGGCCCCAACGGCCGCGCCGCTGCGCATGCGTGGACCTGTCGCCGCAGTGTCACATGCGCGCCATAACCCGCCCGCTGGCCAGACCGCGCGGACGCCCGCCGCGTCCGCCAGATCCGAGGATTTTCCGTATGACCGATCAGCCGTCCCGTCACCCGATCCACGGCCGCATCAGCGGCCCCATCGTGATGATCGGCTTCGGCTCGATCGGCCGGGGCACCCTGCCCCTGATCGAGCGCCATTTCGCGTACGACAAGGCCCGCTTCACGGTGATCGACCCGGTCGACACCCACCGGGCGCTCGCCGAGAAGCACGGCCTGCGCTTCGAGAAGGTGGCGCTGACCCCTGAGAACTATCGCGAGGTGCTCACCCCGCTCCTCACCGAGGGCGGCGGCCAGGGCTTCTGCGTGAACCTGTCGGTCGACACCTCGTCGCGCGCCATTCTGGAGCTCTGCCGCGAGCTCGGCGCCCTCTACATCGACACGGTGGCCGAGCCCTGGCCGGGCTTCTACTTCGACAAGAGCAAGAGCCAGGGCGACCGCACCAACTACGCGCTGCGGCAGGACATCCTCGACGCCCGCACCCAGAAGCCCGGCGGCCCCACCGCGGTCTCGTGCTGCGGCGCGAATCCCGGCATGGTCTCGTGGTTCGTCAAGCAGGCGCTCCTGAACATCGCCCAGGATACCGGCCTGCAGCGGCCGGAGCCCAGGTCCAAGGCCGAATGGGCCGGCCTGATGAAGGATCTGGGCGTGAAGGGCGTCCACATCGCCGAGCGCGATACCCAGCGCGCCAAGAATCCGAAGCCGCGCGGCGTCTTCGTCAACACGTGGTCGGTCGAGGGCTTCGTCTCCGAGGGCAACCAGCCCGCCGAGCTCGGCTGGGGCACGCACGAGACCTGGAAGCCCGACAATGCCCGCGAGCAGGAGAAGGGCTCGCGCTGCGCGATCTACCTGCTCCAGCCGGGCGCCGACACCCGCGTGCGCACCTGGGTGCCGACCGCCGGCTCGCAGTTCGGCTTCCTCGTGACCCACAACGAGGCGGTCTCGATCGCCGACTACTACACGGTGCGCGAGGGCGGTCAGGCGGTGTTCCGGCCGACCTGCCACTACGCCTACCACCCGGCCGACGACGCGGTGCTGTCGCTCCACGAGATGTTCGGCAAGGCCGCCAAGGTGCAGGAGCAGCACCACATCCTCGACGAGACCGAGATCGTCGACGGCATCGACGAGCTGGGCGTGCTGGTCTACGGCCACAAGAAGAACGCCTACTGGTACGGCTCGCAGCTCTCCATCGAGGAGACCCGCCGGATCGCCCCCTACCAGAACGCCACCGGCCTGCAGGTGACCTCGGCGGTGCTCGCCGGCATGGTCTGGGCGCTGGAGAACCCCGAAGCCGGGATCGTCGAGGCCGACGAGATGGATTTCCGCCGCTGCCTGGAGGTCCAGACCCCGTATCTCGGCCCGGTCGTGGGCGTGTACACGGACTGGACGCCGCTCACCGACCGCCCGGGGCTGTTCCCGGAGGACATCGACACCAGCGATCCGTGGCAGTTCCGGAACGTGCTGGTCCACGGCTGAGGTTTAGCCAGGTTCTGGATTGGATACGCCCCCTCCCTCACCCCTTTGCGGGGAGGGCGGCCCCCGAAGGGGGTCGGGCCGGGACGAAGTCCCGCGAGAGGGGAGCCACGGTGCAGAAGGAGGCTGTAGCCCTCACAACGGCTCCGCCTTTTCGGAAGCCGGGTTCCCCTCTCCCGACCCGGCCTGACGGCCGGCTCACCCTCCCCCGCCGAGGGGGGAGGGTGACGCGCCTCGTCGTCCCGCAACCCCATTCATCGATGAGGCCGGAACATCGTAGCCCTCCGCAACTCGGCCTGCCGTCGCATTGCCGGCGTCACGCACCACCGACGCCCAACACGAAATCCGGCCGGTAGGTCGCCCCCTCGACGGGGTTCGAGACCCAGCGGCAGCGCCCGACCGCCATGTCGTGGCCGGCATGGAAATGCCCGGAGATCCAGAGATCCGGCCGCTCGGCATCGGTGAGGTCGTCGAGCGCCGTGGAGGCGTAGAAGGCCGGCACCCACCAGGGGACGCCGGGCTCGTCCCGGTAGCGATCGGCCGCGCGCGGGCTCGCCGGATGGTGGGTGATCACCACGGTGGGACCGTCATGCGGGATCCGGAGCGCGGCGTGCAGGGCCGCCCGCTCGGCTTGGTGCTCGGCCATCGCGTCCGCGGGCTGCCAGGGACTGCCGTCGGCCTTCCGGATCGAACCCAGATATTCCCGCGAGCCGGTGACCGGGTCGGTCATGCGCGCGGCCGCGTAGGCGATCGGATCCTCCGGGCGCCCGGGCGTGTCGGCGTCGAGCCAGCGCCCGGCCAGCGTCCAGTCGCTCCACAGGGTCGTGCCGACGAAGCGCACCCCATTGATGACGCAGGCCTGCGCCCGTTGGAGCAGGTGGATCCGGGCGCCGAGCCCGTTCAGACGCGCGACCTCCGAGTCCAGGGCCGCCAGCAGTTCCGGCGCGGTGCGGCCGTCGCCGGTCGGCGCGTAGCGCTCGTGGTTGCCAGGGACCAGCACGACGGGCCGCCCCTGCGCGAGGTGCAGCAGACCCGCCAAACCGCGCTCGGGATGCCCCTCGTAGAGATCGCCCGGGCAGGCGAGCAGGTCGAACGGCTCGCTCGGCGGCGCGATCAGGTCGAGGCGGCGCCGTTCGATGTGGAGATCCGAGATCGGGAAGATGCGCATGGCTGTGATTACCGGGCGGCCCGGCGCTCGGCCGCCGCAGCCTTGAGGATGTCGGCGGCGGAATCGGCGTTGAGGATCGCGATCCCCGCCGCCACGACGAGATCCGGCCAGGGCGATGGGTAGAGGGCGGTCACCAGCCCGGCCGCGATGATCGCGAGGTTGGCGAAGGCATCGTTGCGGGCCGAGAGATAGGCCGCCTGGGTCAGGCTGCCCGAGCCGGTCCGGTGCCGGGCGAGCATGGCGGCGCAGGTCAGGTTCACGGCGAGCGCCCCGAGCCCGGCAAGGGTCAGCGGCAGGGCGGAAGGGGCCACGAAATCCGAGATTTTCCCATAGGCCGCCCAGGCGCCCGCGAGCGCCGGCAGGAGCAGGATGCCCGCCATGGCGGTGCCGAGGCGGGCGCGGTTGCGCGCGCTCCAGCCGAGACCCGCAAAGATCAACAGGTTGATCGCTGCGTCCTCCAGGAAATCGAGGCTGTCGGCGATCAGCGCCACCGAGCCGATGGCGAGCGCGACCGCGATCTCGATCCCGAAATAGCCGAGGTTCAGCGCCGCCACACGGGCGACGACGGGGCGGAGGGCGGGCGGCGCGGGCCGGGCGGCATCATCGGCAATCACGGGGCGCGTCTTCGCCGACCCGGGCAGTCCTGTCGAGGGCTGTTGAGAAAACCCTGCCCGCGCCTCAAGAAAGTTCGAGGCTCTTACGCCTTCGTCCGGGTGGATTCGATTCCGTGATCGTGCGAGGCCAGCAGAGGGCCGGGCGCGCAAGGCGTCGCAGGCCGGAAGCGGAGGTCTGCCGAGTCATGCTGCCCGAATTGCGCGTTCTCTTTTTCGAGGATCTCGAGGTCGGGCTGTCGGAGACCCTGTCGAAGACCATCGCGTCCTCGGACGTGGTCGGCTTCGCCGAGATCACCGGCGACCGCAACCCGATCCACCTGTCCGAGCATTTCGCCGCCCGCACGCCGTTCGGCACCCGCATCGCCCACGGCCTCTACACCGCCGGGCTGATCTCGGCGGTGCTCGGCACCCGCCTGCCGGGACCGGGCGCGGTCTACATCTCGCAGACCCTGAACTTCCGCGCGCCGGTGCGGATCGGCGATGTCGTGGAGGTGACCGTGACGGTCGCCGAGTTGATGCCCGAGCGCCGGCGCGCACGGCTCGCCTGCCAGTGCTCGGTGGCGGGGGAGACGGTCCTCGACGGCGAGGCACTGGTGAAGGTGCCGACCAAGGCCGAGGCCGACCCGCTCGCCATCCGCACCGAGCGACAGCAGGGCTGAGGTGGAGCCGGTTCCGGAGACGATCACCGATCCGGACGATCCGCGCCTCGAACCCTACACCCGCATGCGCGAGCGCGACCTCGTGGGCCGCGCCGGGCGCTTCATCGCCGAGGGCGAGGTGACCCTGCGGCTGCTGCTCGGCCGACGCAGCCGCTTCCGCGCCGAATCGATCCTGCTCCTGCCGGAACGGTGGCCGGGCCTCACAGAGGCCGTGGCGGCATGCCCTGCGCCGCCGCCGGTCTTCCGCGCCAGCCGGGCCGTGATGAGCGCCGTGGCGGGCTTCCCGATCCATCGCGGGGTGCTGGCGGTCGGCCTGCGCGGTGCAGAGCCCGACGCGGCGGCGCTCGTGCCGCCCGCGCCCGCGCCGGCCCTGGTGCTCGGCCTCGCGGGCCTGACCAACCACGACAATGTCGGTGCCGCCTTCCGCAACGCCGCCGCCTTCGGGGCGGATGCCGTGGTCCTCGACGCCGCGAGCTGCGATCCGCTCTATCGCAAGAGCATCCGGGTCTCGGCCGGCGCCGCGCTGATCCAGCCCTTCGCGCGGCTCGCCGTGGACCAGGACTGGCTGCAGCTCGCCGAATCGCTCGACCTCCAGGCGCTGGCGCTCAGCCCGGGCGCAACCGAGACCCTGGAGGAGCACGCAGCCCCCAAGCGGGCGCTCCTGATCCTGGGCACGGAGGGGCCGGGGCTCGATACGGCGATTCTCGCGCGGGCACGGCCGGTCCGCATCCCGATGGCGGCGGGCTTCGATTCCCTCAACGTCGCCACCGCGGCGGGCATTGCCCTTCACAAGATCGCGTGCGGCCAGGGGCGTCTCGACGTCGAACGATAAGGTCCAGCGCAGACGCCACGCCCGGGATCACAGGTCCGGTCCGCTCAGCGCGAGATTGAGATCTTTGGTTGAAAGAATTTCCGCGATACAACCACAGAATACAACGTGATCAATCTCCCGCCCTAGTTTCCGCGACCGCATACGCAAAAACGTAAGATTTCCATGGTCTATCCGGCTGTAGTACCGCAACCCGGCGGGTCGGACCGTGAGAACATCAAATCATGTCGCGCGCCATTGGCTGAGGCTGCCAAATCCGGCCGCACGGCTGTGGCGTGAGCGGAGCGGTGCAACGGCGGTCGAGTTCGGGCTCGTCGCGCTGCCGTTCCTCGCCATGGTCGGCGCCTGTCTCGAGAACGGGCTCGTCACCTGGGAGCAGGAGATCATCCAGCAGGCCGTCGTCGAGGCCGGGCGCCAGATCTATACGGGCTCGTTCCAGACCGCGAATGCCGGCACGACCGACGCGGCGACACTGCTGAGCCGGTTCCGGACCGCGATCTGCACGCAGCCGAACGGCGCCCCGCGGGTGACGATCTTCAACTGCGCCAATGTCCGCGTCAGCATCACGCCGGCCGCCAGCTACGCCGGAGCCACGACGGTCTCGCCCGTCGCCTTCAACACCAACGGCGTCAGCGACTGGAACCCGAACTTCCAGAGCTACACCTGCGGTGGAGCGTCCTCGATCATGGTGGTCCAGGCAGCCGTCGACATCCCGGTCTTCTTCCCGTTCCTCGGCGCGGCGACGGCAAACCTGCCGAACAAGCGGCGCGTGCTCCAGGCCGCGACCGTGTTCAAGATCGAGCCCTACACCACCAAGTCCGTCTGCTCGTGATGACCGCCCTCTCGCAGACCCTGAAACGCTTCCGGGCCGACGGGCGGGGCATCGCCGCGGTCGAGTTCGCCCTGGTTCTCCCGGTGCTGATTGCCATCTACTTCGGCACCGTCGAGTTGACCCGCGTCCTCGATGCGAACCGCAAGCTGACGTTGTTCGCCCGCACGCTGGCCGACCTCTCGGGGCGCGCCGACAACCCGAAACCCTCCGCCGCCGACATGACGACGATCGCCGGCGCGGCGACCGCGATCCTCCGGCCGCTGGACGCTTCGGGCCTCCAGATCGTCGTCAACGCCATGGGCGTCGAGTCGGTCTACGGCACCCTCTACGGCGGCGTGTGCTCCAGCTGGCCCCAGAACGCGACCCAGCGCCCCGCCCAGCAGATCAACGGGACGAACGGTTTGCCGGCTACGCCGGCCGCCTATCAGTTCGACGGGGCGCGCTACATCCTGGCGGAGGTGTCGATGGCCTACACGCCGATCATCGGCAGCGCCCTCTACCGTTGGATCTTCGGTGCGCGCGGTCTGACCTTCACCCGGCAGATCCCATGGTCGCAGCGGACCATCAACGAGATCGTCATGCCGGGCGGTGTGGCCTGCCCGACCTACTAGAGCGCTCTCCGCCGAAGTGGACACCGGTTCGGCGCAAGAGAGCGCGCACAAACGAAGGCTTCGAGGGGGGCTCGATTGCAACGCGATCGGGCACCGCTCGAGAGCCTCATCCTGCGACGGGGGCTTCGGTCTTCCGGACGCGATGAGGCACGACCAACAACCGGACGCCAACCCCCGATCGCGACGGTCGGGACCAGCATCGTCCCTATTCCAGCCTGTGTTCCATCGCGCTCCGGCCGGACGCCCCCAGGTCCACCGGCAGGGCGCCCAACCGCGCGAGGGTACCGTGTCGTTGTTTCCTGACCGCGCCATCTGCTCCCTCCGCGTGCGCCTGACGGATTACCGGCGGGCGCGCTCCGGCCAGGTCGCGATCACCCTCGCCCTCATGGCGATCCCGATCCTGTTCGCCTCCGCCGCCGCCATCGATTACGGCCGTCGCAACGCCGCCAAGGCACGGCTCGACGCCGCGCTCGATGGGGCCGTCCTCGCGGTCATGTCCCAAAAGACCAACACCATCACGCAAACCAATCTCCAGAACATGGAGACGCAGTTCCGGACCGAGGCCGCCAAAGTCCCCGGCGTGAACGTCACCACCTTCACGCCCGGGACACCAGTCAACGGAACCTCGACGTTGAGCTTGACGGCGAGCTACACCGCCACCGTAAAAACCAGCTTGGCCTCGATGATGAAAGTCACGTCGATGAACATCGGCGCAACTTTGGCCAGTACCCGCAATCTGTTCCAATACATCAGTTTTTACCTGCTGCTCGACAATTCCCCGTCAATGGGACTTGCGGCAACCGATACCGATGTCAACAACATGAAGAACGCGACGAACGACCGCTGCGCCTTCGCCTGTCACGAGCACACCTACGACAGCCAGGGCAATGTAACCGGCGACAATCTGAACGACTATTACCACGTTGCGCAGAAGAACAACATCAAACTGCGCATTCAAGTCCTGAGAGACTCGGTCTCGGCGCTGGTCGATCAGGCCAACGCCAGCATGTCGCTGAGCCAGCAGTTCCAGATGGAGATGTGGACCTTCAACGATTCCGCGACCCAGACGCGGTTGCAGGCCATGACGCCGACCCTGAGCCAGATCAAGACGGCGGCGGCCAACATCGACATCGCCTACGCGTATTACAGTCAGTCCGACAATCAGACCGATTTCGAGCGTGCCATTGCGAAGATGAACACGACGATCCCGGCCAGCGGGACGGGTACGACGTCGGCATCGCCGATCCGATTCCTCTTCTTCGTGACCGACGGCGTCGAGGATACCGGCGGCACCGTCACCAACCAGAGCGCCGGGTTTCAGAACAACAGCAATCGCTTCATCGGCCCGTTCAGTCCGTCGACCTGCAATACCCTAAAGAACAACAACGTTCGCATCGGGATCATCTACACCCAATATCTTCCGATCTACGACAATCCTTTTTACGTATCTAACGTCAAGCCGTACGAGAACCAGATCGGGCCGATGCTGAAGGCCTGCGCGTCGGACGGCCTGTATTTCCCCGTCGCCTCCGGCGGCGACATCACGGCCGCCATGCTCCAGCTGTTCTCGACCGCCGTCGCCTCCGTCAGACTGAGCAATTGACGCGCCCGTGCGGCGAGCACGGTTCGTCGCGCCCGCGACGCGGCTGTCGCTCTCGGCAGTATCAAAGAGACGGCGCCTGGGGGAATGCTCGTCGCCGCACTGCCGGCGTCCACCCGTGGATGGATCTCAGATTTCACGCACGCTCGACAGGGAAGGCATGCGCCGAGATGGGCCAGCGCTTTGTCTGCCGACCCGATAGGCGACTGAGACCACTGCCACCTCACGCCGCCCGGGCATCGGCGGCCGGCTTCGGGAGCAGCGCCATGAGCGCCTGCAGCGGCGCACTCGCCTCCCCGGTCCAGACGAGATGCGTGCGATTGCGGCGCAGGCGCTCGGGCAGCGGATGGCGCTGCACTGCGTCGCTCAGAACGGCATGGTCGAGCATCTCGCTCGGCACGATCGCCGCCCCCGTGCCCGCCGCCACACAGGCCACGATGGCGTGGTAGGAATTCATCTCCAGCACCCGCTCGGGCGACGCACCCTCCCCGTCCAGCCACGCGACGAGGCGGGCGCGGTAGGAGCACCCGTGCGGGAAGGCCACGACGGTGCGTCCGCCCAGCGCGACCGCCGCGCGGATCGTCCTCGCGCCCTTGCCGGTGATCAGCACGAGATCCTCGTCGAAGACGTGAACCGACGCGAGGCTTCGACGCTCGAACGGCTCCGAGATGAAGGCCGCCTCGATTTCGAAACCGTCGAGCTGACGCAGCAGCGCGCGGGTCGTGCCGGTCCGCAACTCGATCGCGACATCCGGATACCGCGCGTAGAAGGCCGACAGGATCGGCGGCAGCCGCGCGCCGGCCGCGCTCTCCAGGGAGCCGAGCCGGAGCACGCCGCGCACGGTTCCGCCGCGCAGATCCCGCTCGGCCTGATCGGCCATCTGCAGCAGCTTCTCCGCATGGCCCAGCAGGGTCCGCCCGGCCTCCGTCAGCGCGAGGCTACGCCCCTGGCGGCGGAACAGCGCGACGCCGAGGCGTTCCTCGAACTGCTTGATCCGGGTGGTCACGTTGGAGGGCACCCGGTGCAGGTGCGCCGCGGCCCGTGTCACCCCGCCCTCGCGCACAACACTGCGGAAGATGTCCAGGTCGTCGAGATCCATTGTTCTCATGACAAGAACGATAGGTCACAAAAATTCATTTTCCAAGACGGTCGGAGCCGTGTTCAACGGACCCGATGAGCACGACGCAGCCCGCCGCCGCCGGAACACAGCCCACGATTGGGCCGATCATCGGGTCCGGCCTCGTCGCCCTGGCGGTCGCCATGGGGATCGGCCGGTTCGCCTTCACGCCGCTCCTGCCGCTGATGGTCCGCGACGGTACCCTGAGCCCGGCGGCCGGCGCGGAATGGGCGGCGGCCAATTACCTCGGCTACTTCCTCGGCGCGCTGACCGCCGCTTGGTTCGCGGGCGATCCGCGGCGCGGGTTGCTGCTGAGCCTGCTCGGCGTGGCGCTGACGACCCTCGCCATGGCGGCGATCGAGCCTGGGTCGGCCGCGGTGCTCGGCCTCGCGCTGCGCGGCGGCGCCGGGGTGTTCAGCGCCTGGGCGCTGGTCTGCGCGAGCGGCTGGTGCCTGGCCGAACTCGCCCGGCGGCGGGCCGGGCAGGCCGGGGCCTGGGTCTACACCGGCGTCGGGCTCGGCATCGCCCTGGCCGGCCTGCTGACGTGGCTCGGCGGACGCCAGCCGGCGCAGCGGCTCTGGCTCGAACTGGGCGTCATTGCCGGCGCCGGCGCGCTTTTCGTCTGGGCGCAATCCTCCGCGCCATCCTCCAGAGCGGACACGCAGACGGCCGAAATCACCGAACGGGAGGCCGCATCCGCCGCGCCGATGCCCCGGAGCCGGCAGCTCTCCCTCGTGGTCTGCTACGGAACCTTCGGGTTCGGCTACATCGTTCCGGCGACCTTCCTGCCCTCCATGGCGCGGGCGCTGACGCCCGATCCGCTGGTCTTCGGGCTGACATGGCCGCTGTTCGGCCTCGCGGCCGCGCTCTCGGTCGCCGCGGTGGCGCGCTTCCTGCCCCATGGCTCCCGCCAGCGGATCTGGGCGCTGGCGCAGGGCGTCATGGCGCTCGGCACAGCCCTGCCCCTGTTCGTCCCGACCCTGCCGGCCATCGCGGTGTCGGCGATCCTCGTGGGCGGCACCTTCATGGTCGCCACCATGGCGGGCCTGCAATTGGCCCGCGAGGCGCGGCCCGACAATCCGACGCCGCTCCTGGGCCGCATGACCGCCGCCTTCGCGGCCGGGCAGATCGCCGGCCCGCTGCTGGTGCGTGCCCTCGGCTCCGGGCGCTGGGGCGGTTGGGACGCGCTGAGCTGGACCGGCGCGGTTGCCACGCTGCTGCTGATCCTGACAGCCTTATGGCTGTGGCGGTCCGCGCGACCCGTCCCTTGATGCGCTCTCCACCGAACTGGACATCGATTCGGCATAAGAGAACGCATCACACCACGGGCTGAAAGCCATGCCCCATCCTGAGGCCCCTCGACCGATCGCCCCGGAACAGGGGCTATCGACACGACGGCCACCCGGTAAGGTTGTCCCGGTATAATCGCCCAGTTCGTTCTGCGCGCGACAAACGGCAGCAATTGCCGCCGGCGCGAGATGGCCTAGCTTGACCATTGGGCGTGCGGGGGAATCGACAGGGAGTCGGCGGCGTTGCTTCAGTCTGGGAATGGGTTGCGGGCGCTGACCGGTCGCCGGGTAGCCGTGGTCGGCGCCGGTCCGGGAGGCTTGGCCTCCGCCCTGCTTTTGGCGCGGGCCGGGATCCACGTGACGCTGTTCGAGAAGGACAGCCAGGTCGGCGGCCGCACCAAGACGGTGTCGGCGCCGGGCGGCTACAAGTTCGATATCGGACCGACCTTCTTCCTCTATCCTCAGATCCTGGCCGACATCTTCGCCAGCTGCGGCGAGCGGCTGGAGGACCACGTCAAGCTCGAACGGCTCGATCCGCAATACCACCTCGTGTTCGAGGGCGAGAGCGGGATCTCGGGGACGATCCGGGCGACCGGCGACATCGCCCGCATGGAGCAGGAGATCGCCCGCCTCGCGCCGGACGACGCCAAGAACGTGCAGGCGTTCTTCACCGAGAACCGGACCAAGCTCGAATACTTCAAGCCGATCCTGCAGCAGGCCTTCCACACCCTGCGCAGCCTCGCGAGCCCGGCGATGCTCGCCGCCCTGCCCTACCTGCATCCCGGCCGGAGCGTCGACCGCGACCTGAAGCGTTACTTCGCGGACCCGCGGGTGCGCCTCGCCTTCTCGTTCCAGACCAAGTACCTCGGCATGTCGCCGTTCCGGTGCCCGAGCCTGTTCACGATCCTGTCGTTTCTCGAATACGAGCACGGGGTCTACCACCCGGTTGGCGGCTGCGGCGCGGTCTCGGACGCCATGGCGGGTCTGGCCGGCCGTATGGGCGTCGATCTGCGGCTCAACACCAGCGTCGAGCGGGTGCTGTTCGACGGCAAGCGCGCCAACGGCGTCGTGGCGGACGGCGAGACCTTCAACGCCGACGCGGTGCTGATCAACGGCGACTTTGCCAAGGTGGTGCGTGCCCTGGTGCCGGAGCGGCACCGACCGCGCTGGCGCGACGCGAAGATCCAGAAGGCGCGGCTCTCTTGCTCGACCTTCATGCTCTACCTCGGCATCGAGGGAAACATGCCCGAGAGCCTGGGGCATCACACGATCCTGCTCGCCGAGGGCTACGAGAAGAACATCCGCGAGATCACCGAGGGCACGCTGCCGATGCAGCCCTCGCTCTACGTGCAGCATGCTGGCTACACCGACGGCGGCATGGCGCCCCCCGGACAGACTGCCCTCTACGTGCTCGTGCCGGTGCCGAACCTGAAGTCCGGGATCGACTGGGCCGCCCAGCGGGCGAGCTACCGCGCCCTAATCATGGAGCGGCTGAAGCTCCTCGGGATCGCGGATCTCGAATCCCGGATCCGCTACGAGCGGATCATCGACCCGACCCAGTGGGAGGAGGATTTCGCCGTCCACGAGGGCGCTACCTTCAACCTCGCCCACGACCTGATGCAGATGCTGTATTTCCGGCCCCACAACCGCTTCGGGCCAGGGCTCTACATCGTGGGCGGCGGCACCCATCCGGGCTCCGGCCTGCCGGTGATCTACGAGGGCGCCCGCATCTCGGCCCGTCTGCTGATCGAGGAACTGGCCGGTGCCCGCGCGGCCGCCTCCGCCGGCATCCCCGAGACCGCACCGCTGGCCACCTCCCGCGAGGCCTCGTGAGCCGGCCGGGGGTTCGGAGGTCGGGTCGACGGCACGGTCTGCCCGGGCTCGTCGTGGCGGGCACGCTCTGTGCCACCGTACCGGCGACGGCCGCGACCGTGCAGGTCGAGATCGACGGGATCGAGCCCGGCGGCGGCCCGGTGCGGGTCGCCCTGTGCCAGGGGAGCCTCGCGGAAGCCGCCTGCGCCCGGGGCGATGAGGCCTCGGCCTCCGCCGGCCGGCTCCAGTTCACCTTCCAGGGCGTGCCGACCGGGACCTACGCGGTGGCGGCCTATCAGGATGCGAACGGCAACGGCCGCCTCGACCGTACCGGGCTCGGCCTGCCGCTCGAACCCTATGGATTCTCAGGCGTCGCCGGGCGCCGGGCGCGGCCGGATTTCGCCGAAGCGGCCTTCAGCCTGCGGGAGCCGGGCGGCTCCATCCGCGTGCGCCTCGCCCGCGCCCTGCCGCGGCGCTGACGCGGATGGGCGATCCCCTGGTCAGGATCGCGGGCGTCGGTCTCGACCTCGGCGGGCGGCGGGTCCTGGAGCGCGTCGATCTCGACCTCGAAGCCGGCGAGACCCTGGCGCTCCTTGGCCCGAACGGGGCCGGCAAGTCCTCCCTGATGCGCCTCGTGGCGGGCCGGCTCGGCCCGAGCGCGGGATCCGTGCGGGTCGGCGGTGCGGATCCGCACCGCGCGGGCAGCGCCCGCCGCGCCATCGGCTGGGTCCCGCAGGAGATCGCCCTCTATCCGAAGCTGACGGTCGCCGAGAATCTTGGCGTGTTCGGCCAACTCGCGGGTGTCGCCCGGCGCGACCGGAGAGCGGCCGTGGAGGCCGCGCTGGCGATGGCCGACATCGCCGAGGTCGCGCGGCGCCCGGTGGGAACCCTGTCGGGGGGCTACCGACGCCGGGTCAACATCGCCGCGAGCCTGATGAACCGACCCAGTCTGGTCCTGCTCGATGAGCCGACGAGCGGTGTCGACCTCGCCGCCCGCGCGGCGATCCACGCCGTCCTCGACCGGCTGAAGGCGGCCGGCACCGCGATCCTGATCGCCACCCACGACTTTGCGGAAGCCGAGCGTCTGGCCTCGCAGGTCGCATTCCTGGCGCAGGGCCGGATCGTGCGCGCAGGCCGCCTCGCCGATCTGCTCGCGCAGCTGCGCACGGGCGCGCCCGAGCGGGAGCTCGGTCTGACGGTCCCGGCGGACGCAGCTGCAGCCGCGTCCCTGCGCCGGGCCGGCTTTGCGGCCGCCGAACCGGATGGCCTCGTCTGGCGCTCCGTCGAGCGCTCCGGGCTCGACGGAGCCGCCCTGCTCGGAGCCCTGCGGGCCCAGGGCATACCGGTGGCCGAGGTCCGGGTACGCGCTCCGCGGCTGGAAGCGCTCTACCTCGACGCCCTTCGGCCCCGCGAGGCGAACGACAGCGGGACCACCACCCTGCGGGCGGGGATGGCCCGATGATCGGTGCCGCGTTCCGCGTGATGGCGCTCAGCCTGCTGCGCGACCGCGCCGCGCTGGTCATGGCCTTCGTGCTGCCGACCGTGATGTTCTCGATTTTTGCGGCGATCTTCTCCGGGGCGACCGGCGACCGGATCCGCATTCATCTCGGACTTGCCGATCTCGCGCAGACCACCGCCACGCGGCGCCTCACCGATGCGCTGGCGGCCGATCCGTCCCTGCGGGTGACGCGCCTGCCCGTGACCGACCTCGTCGGCGTCGCCGAAGCGGTGCGCTCGGGCGAGGTCGATGTGGCGCTCGCCCTGCGGGGCGACCTGATCGCGGCTCCCGCGGAGGGCGCGCCCGGACCGGCCGACCAGCCGGTGGTGCTGGTTGAGAATCCCGCCAAGGCGCTGGCGACGCCGATCGCGCTCGGCCAGCTCCAGCGCGTGCTGAACGCGGCCTTGCCCGACGTGGTCCTGTCGCGGATCGTCGCCGACGTGGAGCGCAGCGGCAAGATCGGCCCGGACGAACGCCGCTTCCTCGACGAGGCGTTCGCCGAGCAGCGGGCCAAGAAGGAGCCGTTCGGCTTCGCCGACTTGGTCGAGCGGCGCAGCACCGCCGCCGGCACGGCGAACGCCCGGATCAGCTACTACGCGGGGGCGATCACGGCCGTATTCTTGCTGTTTGCCGCCATGCAGGGGGCGATGTCGCTGGTCGAGGAGCGCGAGACCGGCCTCGCCGAGCGGCTGATGGCCGGTCCGGGCGGGCTTCCGGTGGTGGTGCTCGGCAAGTTCGGCTTTCTGACACTTCAGGGCGTCGTGCAGGCGGGGCTGATCTTCCTGGCCGCCGCACTCCTCTACGGGGTGGAGATCGGCCCGCACTGGCCGGCCTTCCTGGCGACCTGCCTGCTGGTCTCGGCCATGGCGGCGGGACTGGCGCTCGCGGCCTGCGCCCTCGCGGCGTCCCGCCAGCAGGCGCACCTCGCCTCGACCTTCGGGGTCCTGCTGCTCTCGGCGGTGGGCGGCTCGATGGTGCCGCGCTTCCTGATGCCGCCCTGGCTGCAGCAGGCCGGCTGGCTCACCCCCAACGCCTGGGCGATCGATGCCTATCAGAACGCGTTGAGCGAAGGGTTCGCCGTCGCGGCTCCGGCGCTGGCGGTTCTGGGGGGCCTGGCACTCGGCGGACTCGGTCTTGCCCTCACGCTGGTGGCCCGACGTACGGCCTGACCGGACGACACTATTCGACGTAGACGCCGGCCCCGATCAGCGCCCCCGCGCCCGCGACGTGGGTCTCGCAGACGTAGCTCCATTTCACGGTGGGTACCGCCTGCCCCGGCCTCGGGAACATGTAATCGACCCAGCCCGAGCCGAACTGGCCGACGGTCTCGATGAAGTCCCGATGGAATTGCTTCCCATCGGCGTCGCGCTCGTGGAGCAGGTCCCGCCCCTCGCGGTTCGGATAAGCGGCGTTGAACAGCACGACGCCCCGCATGTCGACAACGAACAGATAGACATCCCCGTAGCGCCATCCGCTGCCCTTCTGCCGGAATTCGGTGAAGGCGGCGGGGCCGCGCTCCTCCAGGAACTCGGCCGCCCGGTTGACGAGCTTCTCGATCTCCACGGCCTGATGGAAGACCGGCGGCGAGCGCTTCCCGGACGCGGGTAGCGTCGCGCCGAGCAGGAGCAGCACCGGCCAGATCAGCAGGGCTCTCGCCATGGCCTCACCTCACCGCAGCACCATCCGGCTTTCGATCCCGCGGCCGGTCAGGCCCGCGTTTCCAGGGCGGGACCGCCAGGTGTCAGGCGTTGCCGCAGGGTCGCCAGCCACCGGCGCCGCGGGGGCGGGACCGTCGGGCCGACGGCATTGGGCAGGGCCTCGAAAGCAAGGCGGTTGCGTTGCAGCTCGATGATCCGGTGGAGGTGTCGCATCGCCGTGAGCCCCTGCGCGGCGATCAGGCGATGGCCCTCGCAGGCGCCGTCCTCGACGAGGCGCTGCACGGCATCCTCGGCCCGGGCAATCAGCCCCCGCGACTCCAGACAATACAGCTCCATCTCAGCGAGATCCGGCATTTCAACCTCCCTGCCGATCACGTCTTTGTATTAGACCTATGCTGAATATTGCTGTGATTGGCCGGAAAGCATCATCCGTTTGGGGTGTATCGCGCTTCCGTTCCGATCACCGTTTCGTGCGCGCCAAGCGACCGGGGCGGACGACACGATTGCCGGCGCTCGGTCGGCCGCGGCTTCGGCCAGCCTGTCGCAAGTCAGGCCCGGAAACCGGGGGCGCGACGATCCGCGCTGGTCCTGCGACCAGGGGCGCGCGGACACGGCCGGCGTGATCGGTCACGGTCCGGTCCCGCCTGACGAGACGAATCTATGCTCCGCCTGCTCATCGCCGACGGCAACGATCGTGCGGCCCGCGGCCGGCACGTCGCCGCCACGGGCCGGACTTCGGCCGAGTCCTACGCCGCCGTGGTGCGGGCCCTCGCCCCCGGGACAACCTGCCGTTTCGTCAGCCCGGCCGATGCGGACGCCGCGCTGCCGGCCGGGCTCGATGATTTCGACGGCGTGATCTTCACCGGATCGACCCTCAAGGTCTCCGAGGGCACGCCCGAAGTGACCCGGCAGGTCGATCTGATGCGCGCGGCCCTGGAGGCAGGGCGGCCGATCTTCGGCTCGTGCTGGGGCGTCCAGGTCGCCGCCACGGTGGCTGGAGGCAAGGCCGCCGAGAACCCGCGCGGCCCCGAATACGGCTTCGCCCGGTCGATCACGCCGACCGAGGAGGGCCGGACCCATCCTCTGCTCGCCGGCCGGCCGGCCGCCTGGGACGCCCCGGCAATCCACTCGGACGCGGTGCTGCAGCCGCCGCCGGGCGCCCGCGTGCTCGCCGGCAACCCGATGCTGGGCATCCAGGCGATCGAGATCCGCTACGGCACCGGCTGGTTCTGGGGGACGCAGTACCATCCGGAACTCGACCTCGACGAACTCGCCGCCATGCTGCGCCTTTGCGATACGGCCCTCGTGGAGGCCGGCTTCGCGGAGGATGCCGGGGCGGTGGCCGCCTATGCCGACGAGATTGCCGGCCTCGGTGGACCGGACGTGGGGGCGGCCCGGCGCCTTGCGTGGCGCCACGGGATCGGCCCGGAAATCCTGGACGCGACGCTGCGTCGCCGGGAAATCGGCAACTTCCTGGCCCGTCTGTCCACAAGCGTGGACGAATAGACCTGCGCCGCGACCGGGTGGCGCGTTGACCCGCCCGGTCGTGGGTCTAGCTTCGCTGGCGAGGGCCGCCTCACGGCCTCGGGAGCGACCCATCAGGATGACCCAGGATTCTACGGTCGCCGTCATCGGCAGCGGGCTTGGCGGACTCGCGGCCGCATGCGTCGCCGCCGCGCGGGGCCACCGCGTGACGGTCTACGACAAGAACGGCTGGCTCGGCGGCAAGGCGGCGGTGCTGCACGAGGGCGGCTTCCGCTTCGACATGGGCCCGACCATCCTGACCGTACCCCGGGTGCTGGAACGGATTTTCGCCGAGGCCGGCCGCTCGGTCCACGACTACATGGATTTGCGCCGCCTCGACCCGCAATGGCGCTGCTTCTTCGACGACGGCAGCCAGATCGACCTGATGCAGGACGTCGAGCGGATGGCAGGCGACATGGAGCGCTTCGCCCCCGGCAGCGGCGAAGGTTATAAAAAATTCCTCTCCATTTCGGAGCATCTGCACGGGGTTTCGGAACGATTCTTCTTCTGGAAGCCGGTCGAGGACCTGTTCGACACGATCAATATTCGCGCCAACATGAACCCCGGCACGCTGCGCGACGTGCTCTCCCTGCGCATGCACGCCTCCGTGGCCTCGACGATCCGCGGCAAGGTCAAGGATGCCCGGCTCGCGCAGATGCTCGACCACTTCGTGCAGTATGTCGGCTCCTCGCCCTACGGTGCGCCGGCGGTGCTCTGCGCCATCGCGCACATGCAGACGGCCGACGGGGTCTGGTACCCGATGGGCGGCACGCGGGCCGTCGCCGAGGGGCTGGCGAAGCTCGCCCAGGAACTCGGCGCCACCTGCAAAACCGACACCGAGGTGACCGGCATCGAGACCGCCAACGGCGCGGTCCGCGGGGTACGCACCGCCGCCGGCGTCACGCCGTTCGACGCGGTGATCTCCAACATGGATTCAGTGCGCACCTACCGCGAACTCGTCGGCGGTGATGCTGCCAAGGCCTACGCCAAGAAGAACCCCGAGCCGGCCTGCTCGGGCGTGGTGCTCTACCTCGGCCTGAACAAGCGCTACGAGCACCTGAACCACCACGATTTCGTCTTCTCCCGCGATCCGGAGGAGGAGTTCGACTACATCTACAACAAGGGTGAGCCGGCCCCGGACCCGACCGCCTATCTGGCCGCCCCCTCGTCCACCGATCCGAGCGTGGCGCCGGAGGGCGGCGAGGCGCTGTACGTCCTCGTGCACACGCCGTATCTGCGCCCCCACCACGACTGGCGCCCGGACGGCCCGCTGTTCCAGAACTACCGCCGGACGATCCTCGACAAGCTCAAGCGCACCGCCAACATGCCGGATCTGGAGGAGCGTATCGTGGTCGAGCGTCACCTGACGCCGCAGGACATCCACGAGCGCTATCGGGTGCTAAACGGCGCGATCTACGGGCTGGCCTCGCACGGGCGGGTGATGGGGGCGTTCAAGCCCGGCAACCGCTCGCGGCAGGTGCGCGGCCTCTATCTCGCGGGCGGTGCCGCCCATCCGGGGCCCGGCATGCCGATGGTGATGATGTCCGGCTGGATCGCCGCCGACGCGCACGATCAGGACGCGCGCGGCGCTTTGCGCGCCACGGCGTGAGATCCGCGCCGCCCTTCCCTCCCCCCTCTGCGGGGGAGGATGGCCCCCGAAGGGGGTCGGGAGGGGGGCAGCGCGACGCGGCAGAACTAGGCTC
>NZ_JALNUM010000030.1:0-54086 GCF_026540795.1 Methylobacterium sp. GC_Met_2 | reverse complement strand
CTAGACCGTCGTTATTCGCCCTCTTTTGCTTGTCCGATGCTGTTCAGTGGGGTATATTCTAGACTGTCGACGTATCCGTCGTCCTCGCGATGCACCACATCCTGAGCGCACCCTCCGGCCCCCGGGGTCGGGGGGTGTTATGTTTCAGGGCCCCACGTGACGTTCACCCCCTTAACGCCCCCGGTCCATGCTATCTCACATGGTTAGTCTCTCCCTCGACGTCTTCTGCGACGCGGTCGGCGCCTGGCTGTGGCTCAGGTAGGCCCAACAGGCCGATGGCTACTGGCTCGATCCGAACGCTCCGGCTCCGCCCGACGCGGCCGCTGTCTTGGCCTACGCATACGAGGCGCACCTAGCGGCCGAGGCGGGCGGCACGACGTGGGACGGCTGGGCGGTCGCCGTCAACGAGCGGGCCCTGACGCGCACGCTAAGCGAGGTCACCGCGACGCTGCTCGACGCCCGGAAGGACAGCGACCCGTGGACGTTCGCCGACGGGGTAGATCGGCCCCTCACGAACGACCGCTTGAAGGTGCTGAGCCTGCAGATCCGGAGGCACATTGGCGTCTGTCTGGCGGTCTACAACCAGGTCGCCGCCGGCATCGGCGCCGGCGCCATCACCACCGCGGAGGTCGACGGCGCCTTCGCCGACGTCGACGCGATCGTCTTGAAGGCGGCGTCGTGACCATCCCACTCCTGGCCATCCTCGCTCGCCCCCTGACCGCGTCGACCCTCTCCGAAGTGGCGGTGCTGGAGACAGCGACGCACGGGACCGTCCGGACCTGGGCGGGGTTCGTTCGGCGCAAGGCCAAGGAGGACGTGATGCCTAGCGAAATTTCTGCTCCTGACTGCGGAGCCGATCGCCTCCATCGCCGAGGCCGACGCGCCGGGCACGGACGTCGGCGACCTCGTCTACGTCTCGGGGACGCTCCACTCCGTCCGGTCCCCCTCGCTGACCGAGGCGGCATGCGGAAGCTCCAGCTGAGCCTAGTGAAGCTGACCGCCGTCGACGTTGGCGAAGGATCCGTCCACGTCGCGATCGTCGGCGCCCCGACGAGACGGCCCCCGTGGTCGCCATCGTGGCGGCCGACGTGCCCCAGCGCTCAGACTCTTGTGCTTACGGTCGTGGAGCCCTTGAAATAGGGATCGCTATCCTACCGGGCGAGGCGATGGCGTAGAAGAGGTCGGCGTGGACGTGCAGATCAGGAGAGTCGCTTCACGAACCCGATGTCGACGGCGACGGCCTTGAGCCTTTCGGGCTCGCGCTCCTTGCGTTCCGAATACCGGTCGACGAGGTAGTCGGATCGCTCGCGCGTGAGGAGCGTGAACTTCATCAGCTCCTCGCAGACATCGACCACCCGGTCGTAGAGCGGACCCGGCTTCATCCGGCCGGCGTCGTCGAACTCCTTGTACGCCATCGGAACCGAGGACTGGTTCGGGATGGTGATCATCCGCATCCAGCGACCGAGCACGCGGAGGCTGTTGACCGCGTTGAACGACTGCGAGCCGCCGGAGACCTGCATCACGGCGAGCGTCCGCCCCTGCGTCGGGCGCACCGAACCCTCCGAGAGCGGCAGCCAGTCGATCTGGCTCTTGATGACCCCGGTCATGGCGCCGTGTCGCTCGGGGCTGACCCAGACGTGGCCCTCCGACCAGATCGAGAGGTTTCGGAGTTCCTGGACCTTCGGGTGATCGGCCGTGGCGTCGTCGGGCAGCGGCAGGCCGTGCGCGTCGTAGATCCGCACCTCGCCGCCCATCGCCTCCAACAGGCGCGCGGCCTCGTAGGCGAGGAGGCGGCTGAACGAGCGCTCACGGAGCGATCCGTACAGGATCAGGAAGCGCGGGGCGTGGGTGAACGGTGTCTTCACGTGCAGGGCGTCGGTCGTCGGGACCACGAAATGCCCCTCGCTCAGGTTCGGCATTCCATCGGCGAAGGGCTGCAGGGGCTTGTCCAAGACGTTTCGTTCCTCTACGTTTCAACGATGGTTGATATATTGACATCATGATGGACGAACGGCAAGCTGTGGCGGCCTTCGCGGCCCTCGGCCAGGAGCATCGCCTGCGCATCGTGCGCCAGCTCGTCACCGCCGGGCCGGAGGGCATGGCGGCCGGCATGCTGGCCGAGGCGGTCGGCGTGTCCGGCACCAACCTGTCGTTCCACCTCAAGGAGCTCAGCCATTCGGGGCTGGTCACCTCCCGGCGGGAGGGGCGCTCGATCATCTACAGCGCCGCCTACCCGGACCTGTCCGAGCTCATCCAGTTCCTGATGCGCGACTGCTGCCAGGGACGCCCCGAGGTCTGCGCCCCGGCTGTCGCTGCCCTCGCCGCCTGTTGCACGGAGACCGCCTGATGGACGTCGTGATCTACCACAACCCGGATTGCGGCACGTCCCGCAATACCCTAGCCCTCATCCGCAACGCCGGCATCGAGCCGCACGTGGTCGAGTACCTGAAGTCGCCCCCAAACCGGACCCTGGTGCGCCAGCTTGCCGAGCGGGCGGGCGTGAAGGTCCGTGATCTGCTCCGTGAGAAGGGTACGCCCTTCGGCGAGCTCGGCCTCTCGGACCCGAGCCTGACGGACGATCAGCTTCTGGATGCCATCGGCGAGCATCCGATCCTGCTGAACCGCCCCTTGGTCGTCACCCCACTGGGTGTTGCCCTATGCAGGCCCTCCGAGGCGGTCCTCGACCTCCTTCCCGCCCAACAGGGCGAGTTCGTCAAGGAGGATGGCGAGCGCGTCGTCGACGAGCACGGGCGCCGCGTCGCTACCGCCTGACCCGCCCTGAAAGACCAAGAACAAGAAACGGTCCCGATGCTCGCCCTCGCCATCTTCGTGGTCACCCTCGTCTTCGTCATCTGGCAGCCGAAGGGGTTCGGGATCGGATGGAGCGCCCTGATCGGGGCCGCGGTCGCGCTCGCCACCGGGGTCATCCACCCCGGGGACATCCCGGTGGTCTGGCACATCGTCTGGGACGCCACCTTCACCTTCGTCGCCCTGATCATCATCTCGCTTCTTCTCGACGAGGCCGGCTTCTTCCACTGGGCGGCGCTGCACATCGCCCGCTGGGGTGGGGGTCGGGGACGGCTGCTGTTCCCGCTGGTAATCCTGCTGGGGGCCGCGATCGCAGCGGTGTTCGCCAACGACGGCGCGGCACTGCTGCTCACCCCCATCGTGCTCGCCATCCTGCTCCGGCTGAACTTCAAGCCGGCGGCGGCGCTGGCCTTCATCGTCGCCTGCGGGTTCGTCGCGGACTCGACCAGCCTGCCGTTGGTCATCTCGAACCTCGTCAACATCGTCTCGGCGAACTTCTTCGACATCTCCTTCAGCCGATACGCGGCCGTGATGGTGCCGGTGAACCTCGTCTCGCTGGCCGCGACCCTGGTGGTGCTGTGGCTGTTCTACCGGCGCGACCTTCCGGCCACGTACCCCGTGGCCGAGCTCGAAGCGCCCCGCCACGCGATCAAGGACCCGCTGGTCTTCCGGGCGGCCTTCCCGCTCCTCGGGCTGCTGCTGATCGCCTACTTCGTGACGGCACCGTTCAGCGTGCCGGTCTCGGTGGTCACTTGCGCCGGCGCACTGGTCTTGCTGGCGCTGGCCAGCCGCAGCCGCGTCATTCCCATCCGCAAGGTCCTGACGGGGGCCCCCTGGCAGATCGTGCTCTTCAGCCTCGGCATGTACCTCGTGGTCTACGGCCTGAAGAACGCCGGCCTGACCGACTATCTGGCGCAGGGGCTCGTCTGGCTCTCGGGCCATGGTCCGTTCGTCGCCACCATCGGCACCGGGTTCGCCGCCGCCATCCTGTCCTCGGTCATGAACAACATGCCGAGCGTGCTCGTGGGTGCGCTCTCCATCCAGCAGGCTCCGGATCTCTCGCCGCTGATGCGCGAGCTCATGGTCTACGCCAACGTCATCGGCTGCGACCTCGGCCCGAAGTTCACGCCCATCGGGAGTCTGGCGACCCTGCTCTGGCTGCACGTCCTCGACACCAAGGGCCAGCACATCACCTGGGGTCAGTACATGCGGGTGGGTCTGGTCATCACCCAGCCCGTGCTGCTCGTCACCCTGGCGGCGCTGGCCCTCTGGCTACCCGTGCTCGGCGCCCGGTAGCGATCCGATGGCCCCGGCGCGCCGATGGCCCGTGATCTCGGCCCTGGGCGTGGTCCAGATCCTGACGTGGGGCTCCTCGTTCTATTTGCTGTCGGTTCTGGCCGCGCCGATGTCGAAGGATACGGGATGGCCGCTGGGATGGGTCATCGGCGGCCTGTCCCTCGGTCTCCTCGTCGCGGGCTTGGCCTCGCCGCGGGTCGGCACCTACATCGGCGAGCATGGCGGCCGGCAGGTACTGGCCTTCGCGGCCGTCGCCCTCGCCGTCGGCCTTGCTATCCTCGGCCTCGCTCCGAACCTGCTGACTTACCTCGCGGGGTGGCTCCTGATCGGCCTGGGCATGGGCACCGGACTGTACGATCCCGCCTTCGCCACGCTCGGACGCCTCTACGGCGCCGAGGCAAGGCCTGCCATCACCACGCTGACCCTCTGGGGCGGCTTCGCCAGCACGGTGTGCTGGCCGCTCTCGGCCTTCCTGATCGAACAGGTTGGCTGGCGTGGGACCTGCCTCGCCTATGCCGGGCTGCACCTTTCGGTCACGCTGCCGCTCGTCCTGCTCGCGATCCCCCGGCCCCCCGCACATCCGATCACGCGACCCGCAGGCCCGAGCCCCGTCATTCGTCTCGATGGTCGGGAGCGTCGCGCCTTCCTCCTCATGGCCGGGGTGCTGACCCTTGGCGGGACCGTGATGGCCCTGGTCTCGGTTCACCTCATCACCTTGCTTCAGGCCCGTGGCGTGGCTCTTACATCGGCCGTGGCCTACGGCGCCCTGATCGGACCGGCCCAGGTGGGGGCACGCATCGTCGAGATGGCCGGCAAGGGCCGGCACCACCCGCTCTGGACCCTCACGGCGGCGATGGTTCTCGTGGCGACCGGGATCGCGATGCTGGCAGCGGGCTTGCCCGTGGTCGGACTGGCGCTCGTCCTCTACGGGGCCGGCAACGGGATCTACTCGATTGCCCGCGGCACGGTGCCTCTCGCGCTGTTCGGTCCCGAGCGCTACGCCCCGCTCGTCGGCCGGCTCGCCCGTCCGGGGCTGGTGGCGCAGGCGCTCGCGCCCTCCCTCGGGGCCGTCGTGCTGACGCAGGCGGGCGCCGACGCGACCTATGTCCTCCTTTCCGTACTCGCCCTCGCGAACGTCGCGCTCGCCGTATCCCTTTGGCGCGTCCGGTAGTCCCGTCCCTTCCTCGCCGGTCTACGATGTGGCATCGTCCGACGGTGACCTTCTGGCTCGCCCTTCGCAGGCTGCTTCCGCTCCTGGCGGTTCTCAGCCTCGCCCTTGCGCCGGTGACCGCATCCGCGGCCGCCGCGGGCATGCGCGCGCCGATGGCCGTTCAGGGTAACGTCATGGCGATGCCCGACGAGGCCATGGACGACATGGCCGGGATGGCCATGGACGAGATGCCGTGTTGCCCCAAGGAGCGGCCGGACTTGCCCGATTGCTCGAAGGGCTGCCCCTTGATGGCGCTTTGCTTGGCGAAGGTCGCCACCGGGCTGCCGGTCACCGTCGGACTTCCGGGCCGCGTTGCCGGCGTCGAGGGGCCGATCTGGGGCGTCACCGCCTCCTTCGACAGCCTGTCGCAAGGGCCGCCCACCGAGCCTCCCCGAGCCTGAACCCGATGCCGCCGGCGCCTGCGCCGGCCGATCCCGCGCGCCTGAAGGCCCGGGTCACATCGTTTTCAGGAGATCATCCACCGTGTCCAAGACATCGTTTTCACGCGCCCTGACGGCTGCGCTGCTCGGTCTCGCCCTGACCACCGCGGCCCGGGCCGACACCAAGGACTACGAGTTCCAACTGGTGAAGGACGAGGCCAAGCAGGGCGAGGCCATCCTCGACGTCCGCCTCGTCGATAAGCGCACGTCCAAGCCCGTGCCGAACGCCGTCATCTTCGCCAAGCGCATCGACATGGCGCCCGACAGCATGGAGGAGATGACCTCCAGGATCGAGCAGCTACCGTCGCCGGAGCCGGGCCTCTACCGGTTCAAGGCGAAGCTGACGATGGCCGGCGGCTGGCGCCTCTCGCTCGGAGCCAAGGTTCAGGGCGAGACCGGCACCGTCGAGAACAAGCTGGTGTTCAAGGCCACCAAGTGAGCCGGATGGCATGGCTGGCCGGGACCCTCGCCGCGCTCGCGGCGGGGGCCCTGGGGTATGGCGCGGGGCATGAGGGAAGCCCCGTGCCGGCGCTCGTCCAGCAGGCGCGGACCGGGTTCACCCACTGGCTGCCGAGCACGCCCCGGCCGGCATCCCCGATACAGGCATCGGTCGCGGCGAAGGCGACGGGACCGGTCGTCTTCTACCAGGACCCGGACGGGAAGCCGGACTACGCCTCCGAGCCGAGGCGCACGGCGGACGGTCGCGACTATCGCGCCGTCCGCGCCAGCGAGGAGGTGCGCTTCGACGAACCCGACGAGGCGGAGGCGATGCCCGACGCCGGGCACGGCGACATGGCCATGGGTCAGGCCACCACGCCTGCGGGGGCCCGCAAGGTGCGCTTCTACCGCAACCCGATGGGCCTGCCGGACACCTCGCCGACCCCGAAGAAGGACTCGATGGGGATGGACTACCTCCCCGTCTACGAGGGGGAGGACACCGAGGACGGCACCGTGAAAATCTCGCCCGGCAAGCTACAGCGCACCGGGGTCCGGACGGCGGTCGTCGACCGACGCGTCCTGTCGATGCCGGTGCGCGCGCCCGGCGCCATCGAGGAGGACGAGCGCCGGATCTCGGTCATCGCGATGCGCACCGACGCATTCATCGAGAAGGTCGAGGGCGTCACCACCGGCGACCACGTGCACAAGGGCCAGCCGCTCCTGCGCCTGTTCTCGCCGGAGATGAACGCGGCGGCTGCGCAGTACCTCACCGGCATCGGCTACGAGGGCGCCCGCCGGCGCCTGGAGAACCTCGGCATCCCGCCCGAGGTCATCGACGAGATCGAGCGATCCCGAAAAGTCCCCTCGACCATCACGTGGTCGGCGCCCCGCGACGGCGTCGTGGTCGAGCGCAATGTCTCCGACGGCATGCGCGCCAAGTCCGGCGACACGCTGTTCAAGCTCGTCGACCATTCCAAGGTCTGGGTCCTCGCCGACGTGACCGAACGCGACTTGGCGGCCGTGGCAGAAGGCCAGATGGCGACCGTGCGCGCCAGGACGTTCCCGGACCGCGTCTTCACCGGCGCGGTGACCCGGATCTACCCGCACCTCGCGATGGGGACCCGGACAGCCCGTCTGCGCATCGAAATGCCCAACCCGAACGGCGACCTGCGCCCGGGGATGTTTGCCGACGTGACGATCGCCACCGGCAGCGACAGGCCGGTGGTCGCGGTGCCCGACGACGCGGTCATCGACACCGGCACGAAACAGGTCGTCCTGCTGGACAAGGGCGAGGGTCGCTTCGAACCGCGACCGGTCAGGCTCGGCGTCCGCGGCGACGGCTACGTCGAGGTCCGCGACGGCATCGCCGCGGGCGACCGCGTGGTGACCTCGGCCAACTTCCTGATCGACGCCGAGAGCAACCTGAAGGCGGCGCTGCAGGGGCTTTCGGAGCCCAAACCCGACCCGGGCCCGCAGGCCGCCGCCGAGGGAAAGGCGCCATGATCTCCCGCCTCATCGCCTGGTCGGCAAAGAATCTGGTGCTAGTCTTGATCGGGACCGTGTTCGCGGTGGGAGCCGGGCTCTACGCCCTGAGGACCCTGCCGCTCGACGCGATCCCGGACCTCTCGGACGTCCAGACCATCGTCTACACCGAGTACCCCGGGCAGGCGCCCCAGGTCATCGAGGATCAGGTCACCTACCCGCTGACCACGGCCATGCTGACGGTGCCGCGGTCGAAGGTGGTGAGGGGGTTCTCGTTCTTCGGGGTCTCGTTCGTCTACGTCATCTTCGAGGACGGCACCGACCCGTACTGGGCCCGCAGCCGGGTGCTCGAATACCTCAACACGGTGGCCAAGCGCCTACCGGCAGGGGTGACCCCGACGCTGGGACCGGACGCGACAGGGGTGGGCTGGGTCTATCAGTACGTCGTGGTCGCCAAGGAGCGGTCGCTGGCCGAACTCCGCTCGCTCCAGGACTGGGTCGTCCGCTTCGGAGCGTCGCGTGCCGAGGGCGTGGCCGAGGTCGCCGGCGTCGGCGGCTTCGTGAAGCAGTACAACGTCGTCGTCGATCCGAACCGACTGCGGGCGCAGGGCATCACCATGTCCAAGCTCCGGGAGGCCATCAGGTCGAGCAACGCCGACGTCGGCGGCCGCACCGTCGAGTTGTCCGAGTTCGAGTTCGTCGTCCGTGGCCGCGGGTACCTCAAGAGCGTCGCCGACATCGGGAGCATCGTCCTGAGGACGGAGGCGGGCACACCCCTGCGGGTGAAGGACGTCGCCCGGGTCGAGCTCGGTCCCGACGAGCGCCGCGGCATCACCGAGATGAACGGGGACGGCGAGGTCGCCGGCGGCATCATCCTCCAGCGCTTCGGGGCGAACGCGCTCGACGTCATCGCGAGCGCCAAGGCGCGCCTCGCCGAAGTCGCCGCCAGCCTGCCGAAGGGCACCGAGATCCTGCCCGTCTACGACCGCTCGCACCTGATCGAGGCGGCCATCGAGACCCTCAAGGGCACCCTGATCGAGGAGAGCGCCATCGTCGCTCTCGTCTGCGTCGTGTTCCTGCTCCACGTGCGCAGCGCGCTGGTGGCCATCCTGATGCTGCCGGTCGGCATCCTGATGGCGTTCGCGGGCATGAAGGCGCTGGGCTTGGGCGCCAACATCATGAGCCTGGGCGGCATCGCCATCGCGGTCGGCGCCATGATCGACGCCGCCATCGTCATGATCGAGAACGCCCACAAGCACCTGGAGCGGGCGGACCCCGGCAAGCCCCGGGTCCAGGTCCTGATAGAGGCCGCCTCCGAGGTCGGTCCCTCGCTGTTCTTCTCGCTCCTCATCATCACGGTCAGCTTCCTGCCCATCTTCACCCTGGAGAGCCAGGAAGGGCGTCTGTTCGGGCCGCTGGCCTTCACCAAGACGTTCGCGATGGCGGCGGCGGCGGTGCTGTCGGTGACGCTGGTTCCGGCCCTGATGGTCCTGTTCGTGCGCGGCCGCATCGTGCCCGAGCACCGCAATCCGGTGAACCGGCTCCTGATCTGGCTCTACCGTCCCATCATCGCCGGCGTCCTGCGGGCGCGGGTGCTGACCATCCTGATCGCGCTGGGCGTTCTAGGCGCCTCGGTCTGGCCGGCCCTGCAACTCGGGTCCGAGTTCATGCCCGACCTCGACGAGGGCACCCTGATGTACATGCCGACCACCCTGCCGGGCATCTCGGTGACCAAGGCCGGAGAGCTTTTAGGGAGACAGGACACCATCCTGAAGAGCTTCCCGGAAGTCCTGTCTGTGTACGGCAAGGCGGGCCGGGCCAACACGGCCACGGACCCGGCGCCCTCCGAGATGTTCGAGACCATCGTCAACCTGAAGCCGAAGGCGGAGTGGCGCCCGGGCGTGACGTTGGCGAGCCTCAAGGCCGAGATGGATGCCGCACTCCAGTTCCCCGGTGTCTCCAACGCCTGGACCCAGCCGATCCGCGCCCGCATCGACATGCTCGCCACCGGCATCCGAACCCCCGTCGGCATCAAGGTGCTCGGAACCGACCTCGCCGAGATGGAGAAGGTCGCCCGCCGGGTCGAGGCGGTGGTGAAGGCGGTGCCGGGCACGTCGAGCGCCTATGCCGAGCGCGTCCAGGGCGGGTACTTCCTCGACATCACGCCGGACCGTGAGGTTCTGGGCCGCTACGGCCTAACGGTCGGCGAGGTTCAGGACGTCATCGCGATGGCGCTCGGCGGTGAGAGCGTGACCAACACCGTCGAGGGCCGCGAGCGCTACACCGTGAACGTTCGCTACCCGCGCGCCTTCCGGTCGAGCCCACAATCCATCGCGACCGAGGTGCAGGTACCCATCGCGGGCGGAGGCACGGTCCCCTTGGGCGAAGTCGCCAAGGTCGCGCTGGCCCGGGGGCCGACCCAGATCCGGACCGAGAACGGGCAACTCGCGGTCTTCATCTACGTCGATGTCACCGGGCGCGACCTTGGCGGCTACGTGGCCGAGGCGCGAGCGGCGGTGGCCGGCGAGGTGAGCCTGCCGCCGGGGACCACCCTCCAGTGGAGCGGGCAGGTCGAGTACCTCGACCGCGCGACGGCCCGGCTCAAGATCGTGGTGCCCCTGACCCTCCTGACCGTGTTCCTGCTGCTCTACCTGAACTTCCGGCGCCTGACCGAGACCCTCATCGTGATGCTGTCGCTGCCCTTCGCCCTGGTCGGCGGCGTCTGGCTGATGTGGTGGCTCGGCTTCAACCTGTCGGTCGCCGTTGCCGTGGGCTTCATCGCGCTCGCCGGGGTCGCCGCCGAGACCGGGGTGATCATGCTGGTCTACCTCGACCATGCGCTGGCCGAGGTCCGGACGGAGTGCGAGAGGGAGGGCCGGCCCCTATCGCGAAATGACCTGAGGCGGGCGATCATGGTCGGCGCGGTCGAGCGGGTGCGGCCCAAGATGATGACCGTGGTCGCCATCATGGCCGGGCTGTTACCCATCCTGTGGAGCACCGGCTCGGGCTCCGAGGTCATGCAGCGCATCGCGGTGCCGATGATCGGCGGCATGGTGTCGTCGACCGTCCTGACCCTCGTCGTGATCCCGGCGGTGTACGGGCTGGTGAAGGGATAGGGACTGCCGAGATCCGACATGCGGCCGGAACCCGTCGAGGGGCACACGATGCCCTTGGCCGCGGAATGACAACGAGGACGAGACCATGCTGGTGGTCGAAGACGAGCCGAAGGTAGGCAGGTTGGTCTCCGACATTCTCGAAGACCTCGCCTAACCCGACATCGAGGGTCGCTCGCATCCGGTCGATGATCGAGGAGAGCCGGGAGGAGGCATGGGGCTCCGGCCAACCGATCCCGGGCTTACCTCCGAAGGGGCCCGGGGTGCTTCTCCGGCGGCATCGTCTCGCGCACGTGGTGCCGGACCAAGGAGGGGCTGAACGGCTTCCCGATGAACGTCGCCCCATCGGGCAGGTCCCCGGGTTCAGGTCGCACATTGCCGGAGGCGACCACGATGGCGATGTGGGGCCACGTCACGGCCGTCCGCCGCGCCAGGTCGAAGCCGTTGTCCGGGCCGGGCATCTGCACGTCCGTGAACAGCAGCTGCACCTTGCCGTGGTGCTCGTCGAGCACCCGCATCGCCTGGGCGACGTTCATCGCCTCAAGAACCACGAAACCGGCATCCTCCAGGATGTCGGACACATCCATCAAGATGAGGGCGTCGTCGTCGACCACGAGGACATGGGGGGCATCGGCGGTGTCAGGCAGGGGCATGGATACCAAAGGCCGGCCTGGCGACGTTTCCGTAGGTCCCGTGGATGCGGGCCCCTAGTGGTCGAAACCTGACGCTTGGTACCCATTCGCGAGGTCAGCTTGGGGTGGGGAGCGGACACTGACCCTTCGCCCTGAAGCGGACGTTCCGCCTCCGGTCCAACGCGGTCATGACCAGATACGGATTGCTTTCCCGTTGGCAGGCACTCCACTGCCCCAATGCGGATCAATCGAACCGAGCTGGCCGACCTCGGGACCTTCCTCGCCATCGCGCGCCACCGCAGTTTCCGGCGAGCCGGTCTGGAGCTTGGTGTCAGCGCCTCCGCGCTCAGCCACGCACTCAAGGCGATGGAGGCGCGCCTCGGTGTGCGCCTCGTCAACCGCACCAGTCGCAGCGTCACGCTCACCGCAGCCGGTGAAGATCTGCTCGCCTCGCTGGATGCGCCGTTCGCGGCGATCGGCTCCGCGCTCGACGTGCTCAACCAGCACCGGGATCCGACGAAGGTCACCGGGCGCATCCGCCTCAACGTGCTCGAACATGCGAGCACGTTGTTGCTCGCCCCCGTGTTGCCTTCCTTCCACGAGCGCCACCCGCAGGTCGAGATCGACATCCGGGTGTCCAACGATCTGCTCGACGTCGTGGAAGCTAGAGCCGATGCGGGCATCCGCTACGGCGGGACTGTGCCTCTGGATATGGTGGCGCAGCGTTTGTCGGCCGATCTGCGCTGGGTGGTGGTTGGAGCGCCGACCTATCTGGATCGTCACGGAACGCCTGATCATCCACGTGACCTTGCAGCTCACCGATGCCTACGCATTCGCCTCGGCGACGACAGCCTCTATCGATGGGAATTCGAGAGAGCGGACGAGCAGATCGCCCTCGACGTTCCCGGTGCGGTGACCATCGACAACACGTGGTTCGCCCTCTCCCTTGCGGTGGCGGGCGGCGGGCTCGCCTATCTTCCTAAGCCGTGCGTCGAACCCGTGGTCGCACGGGGCGAGCTTCGCGTCGTGCTGGCGGATTGGGCACCGATGGGACCGGGCTTCCACCTCTACTATCCCGGACGTCGCCAACTGCCGACCGGATTGCGGCTCCTCATCGACCTGATCCGCGCGGCGAAGCCCCTCGGATTGTAGCCGCCGCGACGTCCGACGATGAACGCGGCTCATCGTTCCGTTGAGGGACAGACGCCTGATCGGCGGCTCACGCGATGGCTACGTCAGGCACCTCATCGAGGTCATCGGAGAAATTGAGACATGCGCCGTTTTACAGGGAAGGTCGCCTTCATCACGGGTGCGGCCAGCGGCATCGGCCGCGCCGCCGCCATTGCGTTCGCAAGGGAGGGCGCTCGGGTCGCCATCACGGATCGCACGGAGGCTGCACTCGAACAGCTCCGCGCTGAGATCGAAGCGGATGGCGGCGAGGTGATTGCAATTCGATGCGACGTGTCGGTGCCAGCGGACGTCGAGGCTGCGGTGGCTCGCACCGTTGAGCGGTTCAGCCGCCTCGACTGTGCTTTCAACAACGCCGGCGTCGAGAACAAGGCCGCTCCCGTCCACGAGATCGCCCTCGACGAATGGGACCAGATCCTCGACATCAACCTGCGTGGCACGTTCGTGTGCATGAAGTACGAGATCGCACAGATGCTTCGGCAGGGCGGCGGCGTGGTGGTCAACACATCGTCCGGCGCTGGAATCAGGGGTGTCGCGGGAGGTGCGAGCTATGCCGCCTCGAAGCACGCCCTGATCGGCCTGACCAAATCGGCCGCCCTCGACTACGCGAAGGCGAAGATCCGGGTGAACGCAGTTTTGCCTGGGAATATCGAGACACCGATGATGGACCGCTTCACGGGCGGCGACATCCAGAAGGCGATCGACCTTGAGCCGGTCGGACGGCTGGGCAAGCCCGAGGAGATCGCAGAGGCCGTCCTGTGGATGTGTTCGGACCTTGGGGCCTTCGTGACCGGCGCGTCGATCTCTGTCGATGGCGGCTGGTCGCTCTAAGAGGCGTTTCCGAGACGATGAAGGAAAGATCGCATGGACATCAAGCGCAGCGGAAGCCAGCCCTCAGGCCAGGGCCCGTCCGAATGGTTCACCGGCACAGTTCGGATTGATCCGCTCCACAGCGCTCCCGACCCTGCCCGCGTCGCGATGGCGAGCGTAACGTTCGAGCCCGGCGCGCGGACGGCGTGGCATACGCATCCATTCGGCCAGACGCTGATCGTCACGTTCGGGCGTGGGTGGGTTCAGCGCGAGGGCGGCCCGGTCAAAGAGATCGCGCCGGGCGACGTGGTCTGGTTCGAGCCGAATGAGAAACATTGGCATGGGGCCACGGCGACCTCGGCGATGACGCATGTCGCGATCCAGGAACGGTTGGATGGCAAGGCCGTGACCTGGATGGAGCAGGTCACCGAAGACCAGTATGCCGGGTCCTGAACTTCGCCACCCCGGTCCGCTCTAACACAACGAAGCCGAGAGCGGACTGGCAGAATTCTACCCGATACGGACGTAGGTCATCATCACCAAGCTGCCGCGAAACGGACTTTCCGAGGTTCTGCGAAGGGTGGAGAGCGGACCCCGGCTATCCGCCCTGAAGCAGACGTTCCGGCTTAGATCCAACCTCGTCGTAGCAGTCGGTTCAGTCCGGGCTCGGAAGTGGACATACGGACGTTGGCCTCTTCGTAGTGGCAGTCGGCGGCGGCACCCTTCCTATCGAACCGCTGCCAGTGGTGCCGAAGCCATCCCAGCAGGTCGAGCGACGGGCACCGCGCGCCCGAACCGTGCATAGAGGGCGGGCAGCACCACCAGGGTCAGGAGCGTCGCGCTGATGAGGCCGCCGATGACGACCGTTGCCAGCGGTCGCTGCACCTCCGCGCCCGTTCCCGTCGCAAGGGCCATCGGCACGAAGCCGAGCGCCGCGACGAGGGCCGTCATCACCACCGGCCGCAGGCGCGTGAGGGCGCCCTCGCGGACGGCTCGCACGACATCAATGCCTTCCGAGACCAGCTGCCGGATGTGGTTCAGGAGCACGAGCCCATTGAGGACCGCGACCCCGGACAGGGCGATGAACCCAACCGCGGCCGAGACCGAGAACGGCATGTCCCGCAGCCACAAGGCGGCGACGCCGCCGGTCAACGCCATCGGCACCGCGCTGAAGACGATCGCAGCGTCCCGGGGGGAGCCGAGGGCCCCGAGCAGCAGGATGAAGATCAGGGCGAAGCAGGCGGGCACCACGACCATCAGGCGTTGTCGGGCCGCCGTCAGGTTCTCGAACTGGCCGCCCCAGCGCACCTCGTAGCCGGCCGGCAGCTTCACCTCGGCGGCAATGCGTGCCTGCGCCTCCGCCACGAGCGAGCCGATGTCGCGGCCGCGAACGTTGGCCGTCACCACCACCCGTCGGCGCCCGTCCTCGCGGCTGACCTGGTTGGGTCCTTCCGTGAAGGCGAAGCTGGCGAGCTGCCGTAGGGGCACGCTCATCCCGCCCGCCAGCGCCGGCGCGGCCGGCACGCCGGTGCCAGCCCTGGCCGGGGCGGCCTGGGCGGCCGGGAGTGGCACCGGCAGGTTCTTCAACGCCTCGACGTCGTTCCGGACCGTATCGGCGAGCCTCACCACGATGGCGAAGCGTCGGTCGCCCTCGTACATCAGGCCGGCATCCTTGCCGCCGATGGCGGTGCCGATGACGTCCTGCACGTCGGCGAGGCTCAGGCCCCTCCGGGCGATCTCGCGCCGGTCGATCCTGAGCTCCAGGAACGGCAGGCCCACCGCCTCCTCGACCTTGACGTCGGCGGCCCCGTCCAGGCTGCGTAGGATGCCGGCGATCTTACGGGCGCCCTCGACCATCGGGCCGAACTCCTCGCCGAACACCTTCACGGCGAGGTCGTCGCGCACGCCGGCGATGAGCTCGTTGAAGCGCATCTGGATTGGCTGGGAGAAGCCGAGCAGGGTTCCCGGGATAAGCTTGGCTTCGGCCTCCATTCGGCCGATCAGGGACACCTTCATCTCGGTCGGGTCCGGCCACTCGGCCTGCGGCTTCAGGATGAGGTAGGCGTCGCAGGCGTTGGGCGGCATCGGGTCGGCGGCGATGTCGGGCGTGCCGCAGCGCGAGTACACGAACGCCACCTCGGGAAACTTGCTCATGGCGTCCTCGACGCCGAGCTGCATGGTCTGCGACTGCGTGATCGAGGTCGACGGGATGCGGCGCGCCTCCATGACGATGTTCTTCTCGTCCAGCGTCGGCGTGAACTCCTGCCCCAGCCGCGTCGCGAGCACGCCCGCGATCCCGAGCAGGACGACCGCGCCCGCCACGAACGCCAGCGGGGCGCGGATCGCGCCGAGGAGGACGGGCCGGTAGACCGCCTTCAACCCGCGGATGAGCGCGTTCTCGCTCTCGCTGACCCGGCCCGACACGAAGGTCGCGATCATCGCAGGCACGAGGGTCAGGGACAGCACGAAGGCCGCCACCAGGGCGATCAGCACCGTCAGGGCCATCGGCGTGAAGGTCTTGCCCTCGACCCCGGCGAAGGTGAGGAGCGGCACGTACACCAGGATGATGATGGCCTGCCCGTAGACGGACGGCTTGATCATCTCCTCGGCCGAGAGCCGGACCGTGGTGAGCCGCTCCTCCAGCGACAGCCTGCGACCGAGTTCGTGCTGGCGCTCGGCGAGGTGCCGCAGGCTGTTCTCGGCGATGATGACCGCACCGTCGACGATGAGGCCGAAGTCGAGGGCGCCCAGGCTCATCAGGTTGGCGCTGATGCGGCCCGCCAGCATGCCGGTGGCCGTGACCATCATGGCGACCGGGATGACCAGCGCCGTGATGAGGGCCGCCCGGATATTGCCGAGAGCCAGGAACAGGACCGCCACGACGAGGAGCGCGCCCTCGGCGAGGTTCCTGGCCACCGTCTTGATGGTGGCGTCGACGAGGTCGGTCCGGCTGAGGAGGGTCTTCGCCTTGATGCCGGGCGGCAGGAGCTTGTTGATCTCCCGGATCTTGGCGTCGGCCGCGGCCGAGACCGTTCGGCTGTTCTCGCCGATGAGCATCAGGGCGGTGCCCAGCACCACTTCGCGCCCGTTCTCGCTGGCCGAGCCGGTGCGGAGCTCGCGGCCGATCCCGACCTGTGCGACGTCGCTGACCAGGATCGGCACCCCGGCCCGGGTCGCCACCACGATCTCGCGGATCTGGTCGACGTTCTCCAGCAGGCCCCCGGCCCGAACGACGTAGCCCTCGCCGTTGCGCTCGATGTAGTTGGCGCCGCGGGTCGCGTTGTTAACCTCGATGGCCCGCGCCAGGTCGGCGAACGACAGGCCGTAGCCGACGAGCTTCATCGGGTCGGGCTGGACCTGATACTCCTTGACGTAGCCGCCGATGGCGTCGGCCCCGGCCACGCCGGGGACACTCTTCATCTGCGGTCGGATGATCCAGTCCTGGACCGTGCGTAGGTAGACCGTGCGCTCGAAGTCGCTCGTCAGCCGCTCGCCCTCAGGCGTCAGGTAGCTGCCGTCGCCCTGCCAGCCGGGCCTGCCGTCTCTGACCGGAGTCCCCTCGCCAGGGGGCTGGTACTCGACCGACCACCAGTAGATCTCGCCGAGCCCGGTGGAGATCGGCCCGAGCCTGACCTCGACGCCAGGCGGCAGGGTGCCGCGCACCTCGACCAGGCGCTCGTTCACCTGCTGGCGGGCGAAGTAGACGTCGATCTTGTCGCTGAACACCGCAGTGAGCTGGGCGAAGCCGTTGCGCGAGAACGAGCGCATGCTCTCCAGCCCCGGCGTACCGGCGAGCGCCCGCTCAACCAGCACCGTGACCTGCTTCTCGATCTCGACCGGCGTCAGCGCCGGTGCGACGGCGTTGATCTGGACCTGGTTGTTGGTGACGTCGGGCACGGCGTCGATGGGTAGACGCGCCAGTGCCCAGGCACCGAGCGCGGTGGCGATGAGGGTTACCAGGATGACCGCGTAGCGGTTGGTAATTGAGAAGGCGAGGATCGGGCGGATCATGGCTCAGTCCTCCGCCGCGGACTTGCCGAGCTCGGCCTTGAGGGTGAAGCTGTTGGCCACCGCGACCGCCTCCCCGGGTTCCAGGCCCGCCGTCACCTCCACGCTCTCGTCGTCAGACCGGCCGAGGGTTACCGGGCGGGCCTCGAAGCCATCCACCACCCGCACGAACACGTTGGGCTTGCCCTCCAGGGTCTGGATCGCGGCGGTCGGGAGGAGGACGCGCACCGGCTTGTCCGAGATGACGATCTCGGCGGAGACGAAGGAGCCGGGCCGCCAGGTCTCCTGCGGGTTCGCGAGTTCGGCCACGACGCGGGCGGCGCGGGTGTTCTGGTCGAGCACGGGCCCTATGAAGACGATGCGCCCGCGTGCCTCCGCGCCGGTCGCCTCGGTCCGGAACGTCACCTCCTGCCCCTCGTGCACCAGGGGAAGGTCGCCTGGGGAAACGGCGAGGTCTATCCAGATCTTCGAGAGGTCGACGACGCTGTAGAGCTCGGTCTCCAGATTGTCGCGCCCGACCGCCGCGCCGAGGTCGACCCGCCGCTCCACGATCCTGCCCGCGATGGGCGAGCGGATCTCCTGGCGCTCGAACTGCGCCTGGGGCTTCGTCGGCAGGGCGTCGATCTCGGCCGGCCCCAGGCCGAGGAAGCTCAGCTTGCGCCGGGCGGCGTCCTCCTTGACCTTTAGATCCTGGTAGCTCGCCTGTGAGCGCAGGTACTGCTGCTCCGACGAGATCCGCCGGTCCCAGAGCTCCTTGTCGCGCTCGTAGAGGGTCTTCTGCAGGGCGGCCGAGAGGCGCGCGGCAAGGTACTCGCCCTTGGTCTCGGCGATCTCGCGGCTCTCGATGAGCGCCACGACCTCGCCCTTGGCGACCCGGTCGCCCAGACCCTTGCGCAACTCTACGACGGTGCCGGTCGTCTTCACCGCGATCCGGGCAGTGTTGTCGGCGCTCGGGACGATGGTGCCCGGGACATGGAGGTGACGCGCGAGGCGGCCCTCGCCGGCGTCATCCGTGCGGATGCCGGCCTTGGCGATCTGTGCGTCCGTCAAGCGGATCAAGCCGGAGTGCTCCGGCTCGGGAGCCGCCGCCGGCGTAGGCTCACGGGACGGGACCGTGGCGGCGGGCCGGGCCCGCGCCACGAGCGCGCGGACCGCGTCCGGGGCCGCCGGCCACCAAGTCGCGACGAGGAAGCCGCCGGCTACGGCCAGCAGCACGAGGGGAAGACGTCTGAGCATGTCGTTGCCATGGGCGGGCGGCCATGCCGTTCGGGCAGGGCGGCGCGGCGCCGGAGTTCGAGAAACTGGGGGGACTGCGATCGTGGTCCGCCTCAGGCCCTCGGGGGCTTGAACAACCCGGGCGGCCGTCCGGGGGACCGCTCGCGCTCGTCGGAGACGGAGAAGGCCATGGCCGCATTCGCCCGCACCGTGGATGCTCCCTCGGTCGTGGGCATCACCCCCTGCGCGTGGGCCTGGGCATGGTACGCGAGATCGCCGGGGGCCCCCTCGTCCGAGCCATGGTCGTGTGTCGCGCCGGAGCCGATGTCCTGCGCCTGGAGCGTCACCGACGCCGCGTGTCGGGCCTCCACGAAAACGGGCATGACCGCGACGAGCGCCAGCATGAACGCGGCGGCTGCCGCTATGAGACGCCGCCCGAAGGACACCGACCACCCAACTCCCGTTCGGCCCGAGACCACCCCGATGCGCCCGATACCCTTCCCCTATCCTACCCGGGGGGATAGGATGTCAACATGGAACATGCGCACGCCTCCCACCCCGACATCGTCAAGCGCCTGAAGCGCGCCCACGGGCATCTCGCCGGCGTCATCGCCATGATCGAGGAGGGCCGCTCGTGCGTGGACCTCGCCCAGCAGCTCCACGCGGTGGAGAGCGCCATCGCCAACGCCAAGCGGGTCCTCATCGAGGACCACATGGAGAACTGCATCGGCGAGGGTGTCGCGGACGGCGGCAAGTCGGCCAAGGTCGCGCTGGCCGAGTTCAAGGCGCTGGCGAAGTATCTCTGATGCTGGCCGTCCTCGCGAACCGGACCTACAGGCACCTCTTCGCCGCGCAGGTGATCGCCCTGGTCGGCACCGGCCTGCTCACCGTCGCCCTCGGCCTCCTCGCCTACCGGCTGGCGGGGGCGGAGGCCGGCGCCGTGCTGGGCACCGCGCTCGCCATCAAGATGGCGGCCTACGTGCTCGTGGCGCCCATCGCTAACGCCTTCACGGGGCAACTGCCGCGTCGCGCCTTCCTAGTGGCGACCGACCTCGTCCGCGCCGGCGTCGCGCTGATCCTGCCCTTCGTCGACCAGGTCTGGCAGGTCTACGCGCTCGTCTTCGTGCTGCAATCGTGCTCGGCGGCCTTCACCCCGACCTTCCAGGCGACCATCCCCGACATCCTGCCGGAGGAGCGCGACTACACGCGGGCGCTCTCGCTCTCGCGCCTCGCCTACGACCTGGAGAACCTCCTCAGCCCCACCCTGGCCGCCCTGCTGCTAACCGCCATCGACTTCCACTGGCTATTCGGGGGGACCGTTGTCGGGTTCCTCTGCTCGGCCGCCTTCGTGGTCTCGGTGTCGCTGCCGTCGCCGAAGCTGCCCGAACGCCGCGCCGGGATCTACGAGCGCACCACGCGGGGGCTGCGCATCTACCTCGCCACGCCGCGCCTACGCGGGCTGCTCGCGTTGAACCTCGCCGTCTCGGCGGCCGGCTCGATGGTGATCGTCAACACGGTGGTGATCGTCCAGGCCATCCTGCATCGCTCCCAGAACGACGTCGCGATCGCGCTCGGCCTCTTCGGCGGCGGGTCGATGCTGGCCGCCCTCCTGCTGCCGCGGATGCTCGACCGCCTGCCGGACCGGACGGTTATGATCCCGGCGGCGGGCCTGCTCGGGATCGTTCTCCTCGCCTTCGCGGCCACGACCTGGGGCGGGGTCATCGGCTGGCCGATGCTGCTGGCGACCTGGCTCGTGCTTGGCATCGGCTACTCGGCAGCCCAGACCCCGACCGGACGCCTTCTCCGGCGCTCGGCCTCGCCAGGCGATAGGCCGGGCGTGTTCGCGGCACAGTTCGCGCTCTCCCATGTGGCGTGGCTGGTGACCTACCCGCTCGCGGGCTGGCTCGGCGCTAATATCGGCATGCCGACGACGCTGGCGGTCCTGGGGGGCCTGACCTTGGCAGCCATCGCGGCGGCGGCCCTACTCTGGCCCGCCTCCGACCCTGATGTGGTCGAGCACGTCCACGGCGACCTCAGGCCCGACCATCCGCATCTCGATGCCGGTGGCCATCGGCACGCTCACGCCTTCGTCATCGACGACCTGCACCATCGCTGGCCGGCAGGGGGGCCGGGGTGAGCCGGGCAGCCTGCTGCTTCCCACCCGTTCCAGTTGCAGGTCCCTAGCTTATAGTCATCCCGAAAGCAGACCTTCCGAGGACCCGCTATGGGTGGGGAGCAGACCCTGACCCTTCGCCCTGAAGCGGACCTTCCGCATCCGACCCAACTACGCCATAGAAGCGGGCTGACGCTGTTCTCGAAAGCAGACATCGAGGCTGGGCTCGCGTCACGGAGGCATTGTTTGAGATGTTCGCCTTCCGGACTGGCGACACCGCTCGATTAATCCGTGATCTGCACCTGCTCGACGCCGCCGAGTTTGCCGGGCTTGCCCGCCGCGACCACGAGGTAACGGCGGCTCGGGCCGGCGTCCTTGCGGGTGACTTGCCGGATCGGGCCGATCGCGTTGACGATGGCCGCGCCGGCCGGGTTGGTGGTGAAGGCGGCGAGTGGCTCCAGGCCGGTCGCGCCCTTCGGATCTGCGGACAGCGCCAGCACGAACGGCATCTTCGGCGCCAGTCCCGTGATCGCGGCCTGCAGCGTCTGCAGCACGCCCTGGTCGAACAGGGTGACCTGCGTCGCCGGCTTGCCGTCGCCGCCCGCGAGCGTCAGCGCACTGGTCTGGCCTGCGGCCCCCAGCGGCTGGAGGTTTTGCATTCCGTCGCCCTCCGGCACGGCGTTCGGGACGTAGGCGACGCCCTGCGGACCCTGCCCGATCGGCACCTCGGCGATCACCGTGTTCGACGCGGTGTCGATCACCGCGGCCTTGTCAGCGTTCTCCAGGCCGACATAGACGCGGCTGCCGTCGCCCGAGGGCCAGAGCCCGTGCGGCAGGGCGCCGGTCGGGATCGTTGCGAGCTGGAAGAAATCGTCGGTGCGGAACACCTTGACCTGGTTCAGGCCGCCAATCGTCACGTAGGCGAACTGGCCGGCCTTGGTCGAGACGATGTTGACGTGGTTGGTGATCGGCCCGGTCTCGATCGTCTTCAGCGGCGCGAATGGCGGACGCGCCGAAAACACCTGGGTCCGGCCGACATCCTTGAGGGTGAACCACACCTGCTTGCCGTCCGGCGTGGCGGCGATGTCGGGGCAGAACGGGCTCTCCTGCTTCACGCGGCCGACGATGGCGTGGGTCTTGGTGTCGATGACGACGGTCTCGGGGCTGAAGCTGGAGCAGACGTAACCGTAGGTGCCGTCCGGCGAGAAGATCGTCATGCCCGGCCCGTTCGGTACGGTGATCCGGCGGGTCTCCTTGGCGGTCGCGGCATCGAGCACGGCGATATAGTCTTCGCCGCGCACGCTCACCCAGACCTCTCGACCGTCCGGCGTGAAGAAGGCTTCGTGCGGCGAGCGGCCGACATAGGCGGTGTGGCGGACCGCGTTGGTCGCCGTGTCGATGAAGCTTACGGAGTTCGAACCGATCGAGACCGCGAGAAGGGTCCTGTGGTCCGGCGAGAAGCCCATGCCGTGGACCAGAAGCTGCCCGCGATAGAGCGGGCTCAGATTCATCGGCGTCGGGTCGCCGAGCCGGATCACCCCGAGCAGGGTGTTGGCGGCGGGATCGATTACCGAGACCGTGTTGGAGAACTGATCGGAGGTGTAGAACCGGTCTTTGCTGCTGATGGGCACGTCGGGCGCCGAGGCGGGGCCCGGAGCCTGCCCGGCGAAGGCCGAGCCGGAGAGCAGCACAAGGGCGAGAACGGTCAGGGCGGTCTTCATCGGCGGTGCTCCGAAGGCATCTCGGCGGCAGGTGCCGCGCCATGGTGGTGAACGGGAGGGGCGCCGGCGGACCGACCCGGCATCGCGGGGCGATCGGCGAGCGCGCGGCGCATCACATCGATCTCCTGGCCCTGCTCGACGACGATCCCCTGCGCGAGGCGGCGCAGGACCGGATCCTTGCCGTGGAGCAGCTCTGCCTTCGCCATCGCGATCGCGCCTTCGTGGTGCGGGATCATCATCGCGGCGAAGTCGCGGTCGGGGTCGCCCGAGGGCGGGACCATCATGTCGGCATGCATCTGCGCCATCGACTGCGCCATCATCGCGTCGAAGGACGCGGACGGAGCTGCCGCTGGCTCGGTCGCGGCCAAGGTCGGGCGCATCATCATCCGGCCGCCGACGAGGCCGCTCGCCATCAGCGCCGCCGTCACGGCAAATCCCAGTGCTCCGCGCATGCGGCTTCCTTTTGATCCGGTGTCGATGGGAAGGATGCCTGGGGCGCGGCTTTATTCCGCGGATTTGGCTGAGAGCCCGTTCACGCCTTCGTGATCTGTCGTCGAGAAGACGCGTGGAATAGAGGCGCCTCTTCGGCATCCCTCCCGATGCGGTCATGCTCGACCGCGGGAGACCTCACCCATGCGCACTCTGCTGATCCGCGCCGCCTTCGCGGCTGTCGCCTTCTCCGCCTTGGCCGCCCAGGCTGCCGCGCCTGCCATGACGGCCGAGACCGCCAAGGGGCCGGCGCTCGTCGATGCCAAGAGCATGACCCTCTACACCTTCGACAAGGACATGGGCGGCAAGTCGATGTGCAACGGCCCCTGCGCCACCAACTGGCCGGCCCTGATGGCCGCCTCCGGCTCGGCCGCCAGCGGCGACTGGACGATGGTGACGCGGGACGACGGCACGATGCAGTGGGCCTACAAGGGCAAGCCGCTCTACACCTTTGCCAAGGACACCAAGCCCGGCGACATCACCGGCGACGGCTTCCTCAACGGCGCGTGGCACATCGCCAAGCCTTGATCGGTGAATGCCTTGATCGGCCCCCTCTGACCGGGAAACGTCGTTGGACGAGATCGCCGCCCTCATCGAACCGCAGATCCCGGCGTTGCGGCGCTACGCCGTCGCGCTGTTGCGGGACCGCGAGGCGGCCGACGACCTCGTTCAGGACACGCTGGAGCGGGCATTGTCCGCCTGGTCCGGGCGTCGCCGCGACGGCGACTTGCGGGCGTGGCTGTTCACGATCGAGCGCAATCTGTTCCTCGGCGCCGTCCGGCGCCGGGGCCGGCGCGGCGTCGATGTCGGCGCGGAAGCACTGGAGCAGGTGCCCGATCCGGGTATCGACCCGGAAGCCGCGTTGGGAGGCCACGACGTACTCGCCGGGCTCGACACCCTGCCCGAGGAACAGCGCTCGGTGCTGCTGCTCGTCGCGGTGGAGGATCTGTCTTATGCCGAGGCGGCCCAGGTGCTCGGGGTACCGCTCGGCACGGTGATGTCGCGCTTAAGCCGGGCGCGGACACGGATGCGAAGTTTTCTGGAAACTGGCCGGACCGGCCTCTTGAGGAGGGTGAAATGAGCGGGGATCCACGCCCGGTCGGCGAGGACGACCTGCACGGCCTGATCGACGGCCGCCTCGAACCGGAGCGGCAGGCGCTGGTCGAGGCATGGCTCAAAGGAAACCCCGCGCGTGCGGCCGAGGTCTCGGCGGATCGCGCCCTGCGCGAGCGCATGCGTGCCCGCCTCGCGCCGATCGCCGAGGAGGCGATCCCGGCGCGGCTCCGGGTGGCCAACATTCGCCCGCGACGTCGGTTCGTCGGCGGGGGCTGGTTCCCCATGGCAGCTGCAGCCGTGCTCTGCCTTGCGCTCGGCGGTGCCGGCGGCTGGGTCGGCCATGCCCTGCGCGGCGGACCCGCGACGGCGATGGTGGCGGAGGCACCGGCGACGCAGGACGCGGTCGCGGCCTTTCGCACCTTCGTGGTCGAGGTGGTGCATCCGGTGGAGGTGCGCGCCGACGAGAAGCTCCACCTCGTGACGTGGCTCTCGAAGCGCCTCGGTCACGCGGTCGCGGCCCCCGATCTCGCGGCCCAAGGGTTTCGCCTGATGGGCGGGCGGCTGCTGCCGGCCGGCGCCGAATCCGCAGCGATGCTAATGTACGACGACGACCGCGGAACCCGCCTGTCGCTCTACAGCCGTGTCGGAGACGGCGATGGGCGAACGCTCTTCCGCTTCGGTCGCGAGGGCGATGTCGCCGCCTTCTCCTGGGTCGATGGCGGCATGTCCTACGTCGTCACCGGTCGAACTGATGAGGCCCGGCTGCTCACTGTCGCGCAGGCGGTCGATGCGCAGGTGCGTGGCCTCGCGCCGGATCGTCGGCAGCCGTGACCCTCGACCAGCTCCGCATCTTCGTGGCGGTGGCCGAGCGGCAGCACGTGACGCGGGCTGCCGAAGCGCTGAACCTCGTCCAGTCGGCGGTCAGCACGGCGATCGCCAACATCGAGGGGCGGCACGCGACGAAGCTGTTTCACCGGGTCGGCCGCGGGATCGAGTTGACCGAGGCGGGGCGCGTGTTCCTCGTCGAGGCCCGCGCCGTGCTTGCCCGCGCCGACGCGGCCGAACTGGTGCTCGCCGACCTCAGCGGCCTGCGGCGCGGGACGCTGGCGCTCTACGCCAGCCAGACCATCGCCAGCGACTGGCTGCCTCGCCACCTCGTCGCCTTCCGCCGGGCCTACCCTGAGATCGCTATCCGGTTGGCGGTGGGCAACACCACCGACGCCGCCGACGCAGTGCGCGCCGGGCAGGCCGAACTCGGCTTCGTCGAGGGGGCGCTCGACGACCCGACGCTTGCGAGCACCACCATCGCGCAGGACCAACTGGTCCTCGTGGTCGCCCCTGGCCATGCCTTCGCCGGGGCGACCGCCCTCGAACCCGAAAATCTCGCCGGGGCCGACTGGGTGCTGCGCGAGGCGGGATCGGGAACCCGCTCGGCCTTCGAGACGGCCCTGGGTGCGGCCGGCCTCGCAGCCGCCCAGCTTCGGGTCACGCTCGAACTGCCCTCTAACGAGGCGGTGCGCGCCGCCGTCGAGGCCGGGGGCGGGGCCGCCGTCCTGTCCGAGACCGTGGTCGCCGCAGCGCTTCGGGCCGGAACCCTGGTGCGGGCGGCGTTCGCCCTGCCGAGCCGGCCGTTCCGGGTGCTGCGCCACAAGGAGCGCTACCGCAGCCGGGCCGCCGACGCGTTGCTCGACCTGATCGCGACGGCGGATGCCGGATGAGCGATCCTGCGAAACCCGTGCACCCCGACGATCCCCGGGTGAGGCTCGCCGAGGACCGGACGGTTCTGGCAGCCGAGCGTACGTTCGTGGCGTGGCTTCGCACCGGGCTCGCCTTCCTCGGCGTCGGCCTGGCCGCGCAGCGCTTCCTGCGGGAGGTGCTGGCGGTCTGGCCGCTAAAGGTGCTGTCGCTCACGTTGATCGCCTGCGCGCTTGCCTCGTTCGCCGGCGCCGCATGGCGGGACCGGGCGATCCGGGCGCGTCTCGCCGATGCCGAGATCCCGATGATGCCGCGCATCCTCACCGTCGGGATCGCGGCCTTGCTGATCGCGATCTCGGGCCTTGCGGCCACCGCCCTGCTCTGGGCGTGACTGTTAGGCCACCGTGACCCGTACCCGGTGCCAGGCGGCGCTGAGGTAGCCCTTGTAGTTCCAGGTGTCGTCGGGCGCCGCCGGCTGGGTCTGGCCGGCGGAGTCCCAGGCCCGCACCGCGAGTTCGTGCTCGCCCGCGGTCAGCTCGCGGTCGATCTCCCAGAACGTCCAGGCGTAGGGCGCGTCGGCATCGCGGTCGATCCGGGCCTGTGCCCAGCTGCGACCGCCATCCGTCGAGACGTCTACGCGGGCGACCGCGCGGTCGCTGGCGATGGCGTAGCCGCGGATCGCGTGCCGGCCGGCCTTCAACGCTGCGCCGCGGGCGGGCTCGCAGATCGCGCTGTTGAGCGGCATCGCCTCGATGGTGATGCCGTGGGCCGGGTCGGCGGTCTCGGCCGTCACGTCGGGCGGGAATAGCTTGTAGTCGTCGGCCTGCATCGGATTGTCGGAGGGGTGGTCCTGCACCGTGATGCGGGCGAGCCATTTCGGGCTGCGGATGCCGGCAAATCCTGGAACGACCACTCGTAGGGGATGGCCGTGCTCGGGGGCGAGAGGCTCGCCGTTCATCGAGAAGGCGAGCAGCGTCTCGGGGGCCAGTGCCTTGGCGAGTAGGATCGAGGCGCCGAAGCGCGTGTCCGTACGGGCGATCCGGTCGTGGCTCTCGAAGGCGACGTGGCGCGTACCGCACGCATCGATCCCGGCGGCGTGCAGGACGTCGGCGAGCCGCACCCCGGTCCATTCCGCGTTGCCGATGGCGCCGGGCGCCCACGGGTCGCCGGAGACCGGGGCCACAGCCAGCATGTCGGCCCGGCGGTTGCCGGCGCATTGCATCACCGCCGTGACGGTGACGTGCGCGAAGCGTGCCTTCAGATCGGCGACGGACAATTCGAGGGGCGTCGCGACCATCCCGTCGACAGTCAGGCGGTAGCCGTCGGCGTCGAGGTCCGGGATGTTGCCGTGGCTGCGGACGTAGAAGTCGGCCTGGTCGGTGAGGAAGGCCGCCCGCAGGCGATCGAGCGGCGGCTCGGCATTGTAGGGCGCCTCGCCGTGCACGATGAGGCGGTCCTTGCGCTGGAACAGGCCGAGCATGGGGTTTTTGTCCTGCGTTCGTGACGTGTCGACGACGAGAACGCGCCGGGGGCGATAAGGCCCCCGACGCGCGTCGCTTCACGGCTTCATCGTCGAGACGACTACGTTCTTCGCCCGGTCCACCACGGCGACGCTGAGGTCGCGGTTGAGGACGTAGGCGTGGGCGTTGTCGGCCGAGAACGCGATCGCCTGGCGCGGCTCGTTCAGGCCGGTCACCGTGGCGACGACCTTGAGGGTGCCGGTGTCGATCACCGAGAGCGAGTTGTCCTTGAGGTTGCCCGAATAGACGAAGCGCCCGTCCGGGGTCAGCGCGGCGCCGTAGGGGTCCTTGCCCACTGCCACCTCGGAGGTGACTTTACGGGCGGCGACATCGACCACGCCGATGGTGTTACGGCCGCTATTGGCGGCAAACAGCGTCTTACCGTCCTTGGTGATCGAGATGGCGCGCAGCTTGTCGAACCCGGCGATCTCGCCGGTGATCTTGTTGGTGGCGGTATCGACCAACGTAATCTTGTCGCCGAGGAAGTTCGTCACGAACACGGTCTTGCCGTCCGGCGACAGCTTCACGCCCTGGCGCGGCTGCGCGAAGCCGGGGATCACGGCCTCGGCGAGCATGGTCTTGGTGTCGAACACGGTCAGCGTGCTCGCGGCCTCGTTGTTGACGTAGAGCTTGGTCCCGTCGGCCGAGAGCACCGTGCCGAACGCGCCGGGGCCCGCGGCGAGAACGCCGGCCTCCTTGCCGGTGGCGGTCTCGTAGACCGTGATCCGGCCGGTGCCGCTGTCGGAGATGTAGAAGCGGGCGCCGTCCAGTGCGAACACGATGTTGCGCGGCGTGACGAAGCCGTCGAGGCGGCGCAGCACGGTGCCCTTGGCGACGTCGTAGACGACGACGGCGCTCTCCTCGCTGTTCGACACAGCGGCGACGGTCCCGGCGGCGTTCAGCGCCAGGGCGTTGTTCTTGATCGCGCCGTCGAAGCCGGCGGCGAACCCGGGCTGGCCCTGGGCGAGGAGCAAGGCGGCTCCGGCGAGGAGGGTGCGGAGGCTGGTGCGGATATGGGTCATGAAGCGGGTCTCTCGGGCATGCGCACTCGTTCGGCGGCCAAAGGCCGGCCGCGAGGGCTGGTTCGAAATCGGAAATCCGTGGTGCAAGGCCGGGCCGGCCGTGCATCGCCCTGAGGAGATGCCGGAAGGTGCGGTCTATTCCCCGAGGCCGGCGAAAAAAACGCGGTGGCCTCTGGATTCGGGGATTCAGGGCGTCGGCTTCAACGCCGTGAGGTAATTGACGATGGTCTGCACGTCGGCCGGATCGACGGGCGCCTTGTAGACGTGAACCATCTTGTTCACGGTCTCGGTCCACTGCGCCTTCGTGAGCTTGGGCTGGGTCAGCACCATCCCGGCCGAGTGGCAGGCGAGGCAGTTGTTGTTGACCGCCTCGGCCCCCGGCCCGTCCGGGAAGATCCGGTCGGAAGTCGGGAATTCGATCGATTGCGAGGTGAAGCGCATCGGCTCGGGAGCCGAAGCGGCGAGCGCCACCATGGGAGACAGTATGAGGGCGGCGATGAGGGCCGCAGGGCGGATCGGGTTCATGGCTGTTCTCCTCAAGCGGCCTGGAATGACACGGCCTCGATGCCGTTCTGCATGAAGCCGGCGCCGTTCCAGACCCGGTCCATGGGCTGCGCGACGCCGTTGGTGTTGGTGCAGCGGACCCGGACCGTGTGGGTGCCGGAGGCCAGCGCCGGCAGGCTGCCCTCGAAGCGGCGGAAGCTGTAGGGGCCCTCGTCCGCGCCGAGCTGCGCCGGGAACCACGTCGCCCCGCCGTCGCCGGAGAACTCGACCGCCTTCACCCCGCAATCGCCGCCGAAGGCGATGCCGCGCAACGCCACCGGCGTTCCGGCCGCCACCTTGGCGCCGTCCTGCAGGTTGGTTACGAACGAGCGCGGCACCATCCTGTTGATCGGCACCGTCTTGAAGCCGGTCTGACCGGGCTTGATGTTAGCGCCCGGCACGTCCGGTATGCGGTAAGCGGTCTTCATCCAATATTGGTCGTCGGGCTTGTCCAGCACCTCGATGTCGGACAGCATCTTGACCCAGTAGGTCGAGTACCAGCCCGGCACCACGAGGCGGAGCGGGAAACCGTTGAGCAGCGGAAGTTGCTCGCCGTTCATCGCGTAGGCGATCATCACCTCACCATTGTTGGCGTGGTCGAGATCGAGGGACTTCTTGAAGTCCGGCGCGTCGTCGACCACGGGCTCGTCGAGGCCGCTGAAGCGCACCTGCACGGCGCCGGACTTCACCCCGGCCTTTTCGAGCACGTCCTTGAGGCGCACCCCGGTCCAGCGGGCGTTGCCCATCGAGCCGTTGGCCCATTGCGCGCCGGGCACCCGCGGCTCGAACAGCCCACGCGAATTGCCCGAGCACTGGTTCACCGCGGCGATCTCGAAGCGCGGCAGGCCGGCGATGGCGTCGAGCGAGAGCGAGAGCTCCTTCTCGACATGGCCGTGGACCTTGAGCCGGAAGGTGCCGGCATCGACTTCGGTCGGGATCGAGGCCCAGTGCCAGCGGACGTAGAAGCGATCGTTGGGGGTGAACACGCCCTCGTCGAACACCGAGAACGGCGTCTCCAGTAGCGGCGGATGAGTGCGCTGGAGGATCATCTCGGCCTTGCCCGGAAAGGCCGTGGTCAGCGCCCGCTCGTCCGGGCCGCCGGGCAGCGGAAGCTTCACCGAGCCGCCCGCCCAGGCCGGTATGGCGGCGCCGAGGCTGCCGAGCCCTAGGCCACCCAGGACGAGGCGGCGGTTCATCGGTCTGTCCAGTCCGTGCATGGTCTCTCCCCTTGAAGGATGTCGGCGTCGATGCGTTCGAGGGCACCGGGCCCGTGGCGATTCCTCGCGACCAGGGAGATGCTACGGGATGCGATTTATTCCCACCAACGGTCTTTCGCGATACGAATGATCTCCAAACGCGATGATTTGAGAAGTTTCGATCTCCGATGGGACGATCAAGGACGCCGTCTCGGCGTCACGCCGCCGGCGCGCCGACGGGCGCGGTCCTGCGACACCCGAACAGGGCGTGACGCTCGGAAAAACCGCGCAGGGCGACGGTGCCAAGCGGTTCAAGGGCATGTGCCAACCCGTCGATGAAGGTGTCGGTGGCGATCAGCGGCGTGTCGTAGGTCTTGCACAGGCGCTCGACGCGGGCGAGCACGTTGAGATCGCGGCCGATCGCCGTGAAATCGACCCGGTCGCCGCCGCCGATATTGCCGTAGGCGACCTCCCCGACATGAAGTGCGACGCCGACCTCGAAGGCAGCCCTGTCACCGTCGCGCAGGGTCGCAAGCGCATCAAGCGCGGCCTCGGCGGAACGCAAGGCGGCACTGCGCGCCTCGGCCTCGTCGCGATCGGCATCGAACACGGCCAGTAGCCCGTCGCCGATGTACTTCAGCACCTCGCCGCCTTCCGCCTCGACGGCCGGCACGATGGCATCGAACATCCGGTTGAGGGCGGCCACGACACGGTCGGAGCTTTGCCGGTCGGACAGTTCGCCGAACCCGCGCAGGTCGGTCAGCATCATCGCGGCCCGCATCAAGCGTACGTCGCCGCGCCGCACCGTGCCGGCCAGGATTTGCCGCGCCGGGTCGCGTCCGACATAGGCACTCAGCACCGCGCCTAGCATGTCGTCGAGCGCCTTGATCTCGAACAGCAGCGAGAACGGCTCGACCAGCGCCAGCAACGTGTCGATCTCGATCGGCGTGAAGCCGCCCGGTCTCGCCGTGGCCCAGGAGGCGGCGCCCATGCGTCCACGCGCGGCGCGCAGCGGCACGATGAGGTAGTCGGTTAGACCCTCGGTGCGAAGCTCGCCGAGCACAGGAAACGGCAGCGGCCCATCCCCGTCGAGACGGCATCGGAATGGGGTACGGGTCTCGACTACGCGCTCGACGGTGTTGCCGTGGAAGGTCGGCGTACTCTCGATGCCGTGGCGGCGACGCAGGGCTAGGCTCGACGCTCCTGGATGCCAGACGCGCATTACCCAGCGGAACGACGGATGCAGGGTCGGCGCGTGGGTGGTGGCGCGGGCCAGTGGCAAGCCAAGCCCCAAGAGGCACGCACTGAACCCGTCGAGAAGGGCTGCCGCGTCCGCCGTTTCGCGACCCGGCCTCATCAACCATCCCGTCGCCTGCGCGACCGCCTCGGACGAAGATTGGGACGAACGTGTCACGGCAGTTCTTTCATCAAGGAGTTGGATCGATGCCATAGCGCGGATCAGACGAGGCCGAGCACGCGGATCAGGCCGAGGCTGACGGCGCCGAGGGCGAGGAGCGAGGCGACCACCGCGAGGGTCACCCGCGCCCCGGCCTTGGCGACGCTGCGCACGTCGACCCCGAGGCCGAGCGCCGCCATCGAGACCACGGTCAGCACGTTGGCGGTCTCCGACATCGGCGCGAGCGCAACCGGCGGGATCAGGCCCGTCGAGCGAAGGCCCGCGGACGCAAGGAAGGCGAGGATGAACCACGGCACCAGGCGGTGGATCGCGAGGCCGCCGCGGGCCGGGCGGTCGCCCGCGGTGACGCCGGGGGCGGCCTCGTCGGTCTCCTCGCGCAGCCGGCTTGCGCCGAGCGAGAGCACCAGGACGACCGGGCCTAGCATCAGCACCCGGACGAGCTTCACCAGGGTTCCGACCTGGACGCTGAGCGCCGCGACCGGCGCGGTGGCGGCGAGGACCTGCGGAACAGCGTAGACGGTGAGGCCGGCGAGCACGCCGTACTGCATCGGCGACAGACCGAGCAGCGGCACCAGCAGCGGCAGGCCGAGCACCACCAGCACGCCCAGCACCGCGGTGAAGGCGATGGAGGCGGCGACATCCTCGCCGTCGGCGCCGATCACCGGTGCCGTGGCCGCGATCGCCGAGTTGCCGCAGATCGAGTTACCGCATGCGACGAGGATCGCCATGCGCGGGTGCAGCCCGAGCGCCCGGCCGATGCCGTAGCTCGACAGGATCGCGACCACGACGACGCCCGCGATGCCGAAGAGAAGGCCCGGTCCGGCGGCGAGGATCGTCGCGAGGCTGAGCGACGCGCCGAGTAGTACGACCGCGATCTCCAGCACGGTCTTGGCCCCGAAGGCGATGCCGGGAAAGAAACGCTGCGACGGGGTCCAAATGGTGCGGATCGCGCTGCCGAGCAGGATCGCGAGCACCAGGGCTTCGAGCCAGGCACGACCGAACAGGTGCGCCTCGGCGGCCTCGAAGCCGACCGCTGCGGCGGTGACCGCCACACAGAGGCCCAGTCCCGGAAGGATGGCTCTCGTGCCGGCCAAGGCACGCATTGACCGAGCGTGGGAGAAAAGTCTGGGCGCGGACATGGGTGGCTCCGATGTGATGCCGGAGAATCCCATGTTCTTTTCATTCACTCCAACGGAATGATTAGATGCTTCCCATCACTGAAATAGATGAAATAAGTGCCCCTTCGCAGATCACGGAGACCCATTGTGAGAGGCCGACAGGCGGATTCACCCGTCGATCCAGTGGGCCTTGATCGTCGTGTCCGCGGCAAGCTCATAGATCCTGACGGAGCCCGTCGCGAGTTCGAGGTGCTCGACGTCCGCCGGGCTCAGGTCTTCGAGCGCCATCACAAGCGCCCGCAGGCAATTGCCGTGGGCGACGACGAGCACGTCTCCGCCCATGACCGCCGGCTGGATGGTTCGGAGGTAGCATGGCACGATGCGGGAGACGGTATCGCGCAGGCTCTCACCGTTCGGCGGCGCCTCTGCGTAGGAGCGGCGCCAGGTCTCGATCCGCTCCGCCCCCCAGCGCGCATCGGCGGCGATCTTGTCGAGCCCGCTGAGGTCCCCGTAGTCTCGCTCGTCGAGCGCGGCGAAGCTTTGGGGGACCAATTCGGGTTGCCCGAGCGCATCGAGGATAAGCCGGCCGCTCACGACGGCCCGCGTTAGCGTCGAGGTGAAGGCAGCGGAAAAGCGCCAGTTGCACTCTGCCAAACGCCGGCCGGCTGCCTCGGCTTCCCTCCGGCCCTGCTCGGTCAAGGGCGAGTCCAGCAATCCCGTGAACAGGCCGGATCGGTTGGCTACGCTCTGGCCATGCCGGACCAGCACGAGATGTCGCGTGACCGGGGCTTTGCAATCGTGAATCACGCTGTCTCCCGAGGCAGAGCACTTTCGTGCCGGTCGCATCGCCTCTGATGATGTCGGCATCCGACTTTAACGAACTTCGACCCTGCGATGGGTTGGACCGTCCATCCGGAGACGGCGGGTCATCCTAGGTCCGCTTAAGAACGTCTTGCGACTGAAAGCAGCCAAGCTGCTTCCCACCCGACCCAGACGTAGGTCATCCTCCGCCAACCTGCCACGAAGCGGACCTTCCCAGGGTCCGAGAAGGGTCCAGGCCGTGTCAAAACTCGAAGGTGTGAGCTTTTGCGGTTGGGTGACGTCCCGGTCTCGCGAGAAGGGGGTATTCACCGCGCCGAACGTGTTCTTACGGTCGGGAGACGACCAGTTTTGGTTTGAAGGCGCCTCTTGGACAGCTTCCCGGCTTATTCGGCGGACGAGCCGAGCCCTCGCTCAGGCTGGGATCGCCGCAAGGAGCTTCCGGCTTCCCAAGATGTTGAGAACTCGGGTTAGATTGTAGGCCAGGACCTGAAGGGCCATCTCGGTCGAGACGCGCGGCAGGGTCTTGGTCAGGAAGTGCGTGGCCCCCATCCGCGCCTTCAGCGTGCCAAAGGGATGCTCGACCGTCTCGCGCCGGACCCGCATGGCCAGTGGATCGCCGTCCAATCGGCGCTGCACGGTTTCCAGCACGTCCTCGTGCTCCCAACGCGTCACCCGGCGCTCCTTGCCCGTCGTGCAGTCCGCCTTTAGCGGGCAGGCCGAGCAAGCATTCGTCCAGTAACGATGCAGCGTGAGGCCATTCTCCACCGTGGTGCAGCGATGTGACAGCGTCTCACCCGCCGGACACAGGTAGGCGTTCTTCTCACGATGGTAGAGAAAGTCCTCTTTGCCGAAGCGTCCGGCGGCCTTGGCGCCTGAGGTCATGGGCCGGGGCAGCATGACGGAGATGCCGGCTCGTTCGCAGGCGAGGATTTCCTGGCCGGAGTAATACCCCCGGTCGGCCACCGCATCGAGCGTATCCGTCTCCAAAGCCTGCTTGGCCCGCACTGCCATTCCACTGAGCTGCGCTCGGTCCGAGCCGGCATTGGTCACCGCGTGAGCCACGATCAGATGATGCTCGGTCTCGACCGCCACCTGGACGTTGTAGCCCACCATGCCCGACCCGCGCCCGCTGGTTGCCATCGATCGCGCATCGGGATCGGTCAGTGAGATCTGCCGGTCAGGCGCCGCCTTCATCTGCTCTTCCAGGCCGGCCAACCGTTTCATCTCCTGCCCAAGGCGAGCGATCTTCTCCTTAAGCCGCACCACCTTGGCGGCCAGTTCGGGTGTGGGATCCTGACGATCGGCCGTGTCGAGCTGCGAGAGGTAGCGCAACACGCTTTCCTCAATCTGCTGACGGCGCCGGTCGAGCTTTCCTTGCGTGAAGTTGCGGTCGCGGTTGTTGACCGCCTTGAACTTCGAGCCGTCGATCGCGACGCGCGTCCCCGTCAGAAGGCCCATCTCGCGACACAACGCGACGAAGCGGGCACAGGCGCGTCCTATGGCCGGTCCGTTCTTACGGCGGAACTCAGCAATGGTCTTGTGATCGGGCGACAGCTGGCCCGTCAGCCACATGACCTCGACGTTGCGGCCCGCTTCGCGCTCCAGACGTCGGCTCGACGGGACCCGGTTGAGATAGCCGTAGACGTAGAGTTTTAGGAGAGCGGTCGGATGGTAGCCCGGTCGTCCCGTTCGCGCCGCATCGACACCCGCGAAACCGAGCCCGCCAAGATCCAGCGCGTCCACGAAGGCATCGACCACGCGGACCGGGTTGTCCTCGGCGATCCAGTCTTCAAGACAAGGCGGAAACAGCGTCGTCTGATCGCGCTCGGCACCGACAACAAACCGTCCCATGCCATCCTCCGGTCGATCCGGAAAAGATACCATCAGCAGGGTTTTGACACAGCCAGGGTCGGAAGCGGACGGCATCAAGCGTCAGGTTTCGACCACTAGGCCTCGGGGTCGATATCCGACGTTTCAGGTCCTCCTCCGCAGGGATCTCGGCGTGGATGCGACCATTGCGGGCAACAAAGGTGCGGGTTCTCCTTGGCTCGCCGCTCACCGCGGGGGAACGGGCGAGGATCCGAACGGGTTCTTCGGCTCTGCCGCATGAGGCGGTGAGTGTCCCGAGCCAGCAACCGTCAAGGGACCGATCCAGGAGTTCGGGCGCATGAACCAATCCTCTCCGTCCGCCCGTGCCGGTATCATGGCGCGCCTCGGCAAACGGGAGATCGGTCTGCCCGTGACGCTGTTTTGCGTCGCCGCCCTCATCCTCGGGTTTGGTCTCCTGGCCGACAAGGTCATGGAGGGCGGCACGATGGGGTTCGACACCCGCGTCGCCCACTTCTTCCGTCCACCCGGCGCGGCTGGTCCGATTGGACCGGATTGGCTGCACGAGATGGCCCGGGACGTGACCTCCCTGGGCAGCATGGTGATTCTCTGCTTTCTCATCGCGGCTGTGGCAGGCTACCTGCTCCTGATCCGCAAGCAGGGGGCAGCGGTCCTGGTGGTGGGCTCGATCCTGGGCGGGACGGTCATCAGCTTTGGCCTCAAGCTCCTCTTCAACCGTCCGCGACCCGAGATCCCCGGCGGCATCCAGGTGTTTACCGCCAGCTTCCCCAGCAGCCACGCCATGCTTTCCGCCGTCACCTACCTGACGCTCGGTGCCCTCATGACGCGCGTGGCGGCGGGCGCTCGCCTCAAGGCATACTTCATGGGGCTGGCCGTCTTCCTCACGGTGGTGGTCGGGATGAGCCGGGTCTATGTCGGGGTGCACTACGCGACCGACGTGCTGGCGGGCTGGTGCGTGGGGTCGGCCTGGGCGGTCCTGTGCTGGGTCGTGGCCCTCCAGCTTCAGCGACGCGGTAAGGTCGAGAAGCCCGACCATGTCGCGGGCGAGGAAGGCATCGAGGCATAGGACCCCATGCGCCGTTCTTCCTAAACGCATCCTCCGCCTGACTGAAGGGACGGACGCATCCCAGTATTCGTTCGATTAGCAGGACCGCATCGTCGATGCCTGCGGCCAAGCCGTCCGACCATTACGGGCACGACCGAAATGATGCCGTTAGGGGGCCCGTAGGGCGGCCGGATCAAGCGGCGCTGGTGGTCTCGGCCGGCCCGGCTTGCCGACTGCCTCCCAAGCTATCAAGGCGGCCCCGAGGCTGATCCAGATATCGGCCATGTTGAAGGTGAACCAATGCACCTCCGCCGGGTGCAGGTCGAGGAAGTCCGTGACGCGGCCGTCCGCACATCGGTCGATGAGGTTTCCCAGGGCACCGCCGGTCATGATGGCGAAACCAACTCCTTCCGACGCTCCGGTCGCGCGGAATGCCAACCCGGCAACGAGGGCCGTCAGCATTCCCTGAAGCGCAAGAAGGACGACCAGGGACGTCGCGTCATGCGCCGGAAGCAGGCTGAAGCTGATGCCATGATTGAACGCGAGCCTGAGGTCGAGCATCGGCAGTACCGCGTGCACGGTTCCGTCGGAAAGCCTGTCGACCGCCAGCGCCTTGGTCCACAGGTCGGTGCCCGCCGCGGTCACAGCGATTACGACGAGGGCGCCGACCTCGGCCCTTTCCCGTATGAGACGCATCGGCTCAAGCCCGGAGCAGGCGAAGGGCGTTGGCCGTCACTAGGACGGTCGCCCCGGTATCCGCCAGGATGGCCGGCCATAGCCCAGTGATGCCTGCGAGCGTCGTCACCAGGAACACGGCCTTAAGCCCCAGCGAGATGGCCACGTTCTGGTGGATGTTGCCGAGCGTCGCCCGGGACAGCGCCACGAGGGCGGCCACGTCCGATACCCGGTCGTTGAGGATGGCCGCGTCAGCCGTCTCCAGTGCCGCGTCTGTGCCGCCGCCCATGGCAATGCCGACGCTGGCGGAGGCGAGCGCGGGGGCGTCGTTGATGCCGTCGCCGACCATAGCGACCGGGCCGACCTCCTTCAACGCGCCGATCTCGGCGAGCTTGTCGGCCGGCAGCAGGTCGGCCCGGACCGATAGTCCCAGGCCCTTGGCGATGGCCTCGCCGGTGCGCCGGTTGTCGCCGGTCAGCATCACGCATTCGACCCCAAGCCGGCGCAGGGCCGCGACGCCGGCGACCGCATCCTGTCTGGGCTCGTCCCGGACCGCCACGACGCCGAGCGCCTCTCCGTCCCGAACCACGACGACGGCGGTCTTGCCGGCTTCCTCAAGGGCCTGCACCGTCGCTTCCGCTTCCGGCAAGAGGCTGGCCAGCGTCGCGGCGTGGCGCGGGGATGCCACCGCGACCGTGCGACCGGCGACCGTGGCCTGGACGGCCTTGCCGGGAACCGCACGGGCATCGCGTACGGGGCGCAGGGGGATGGCGTCGGCCTCCGTACGTTCGAGGATCGCACGAGCGATGGGGTGGCTCGATCCGGCCTCCACCGTCGCCGCGAGCCCGAGCAGGGTGCGATCCGTCATGTCCGGGGCAAATGGGAGGACGTCGGTGACCCTTGGACGCCCTGCCGTGAGCGTCCCCGTCTTGTCGAACGCGACGGTACGCACCCGTCCGATGGTCTCCAGGGCGGCGCCGCCCTTCACCAGCAGTCCCCGCCGCGCTCCGGCGGCAAGACCCGAGGCGATGGCGGCCGGGGTCGAGAGCACGAGGGCGCAGGGGCAGGCGATGAGGAGCAACGCCAGTCCGCGATAGATCCAGGTGCCCCAGTCGGCGCCGAGCAGCAGCGGCGGGCCAAGCGCCGCCAGCGCGGCGACCGCGAAGGCGACCGGGGTGTAGACGGCGCTGAAGCGGTCGATGAACCGGGCGGTCGGCGACTTCGAAGCCTGCGCCTCCTCCACCATGTGCAGAATGCGGGCGACGGTGTTGTCCGACGGCATCCGGGTGACCCTGACCTGCAGGACCCCGTCCGCATTGACGCTGCCGGCATAGACGGCGTCCCCGACCTCCTTTGGCCGGGGCACCGATTCCCCCGTGATCGGGGACTCGTCGAGGCTCGACGTGCCGTCCGTGACCTCGCCGTCCGCAGGGACGCGGTCACCCGGGCGCACCAGCACGGTTTGGCCGATCACCAGGGAGGCGGCCGCCACCTCACGCACGGCGCCGTCCCCCTCGACCAGGCGCGCCGTCTTCGGCACCAGGCCCACGAGGGCCTTGATGCCGGCCCGGGACCGGCCGGCCGCAAAGCCTTCGAGCATCTCGCCAACGGTGAAGAGGAGGACCACCACCGCCGCTTCCTCGGCGGCATGGATGGCGAGCGCCCCGATGGTGGCGACCGACATCAGCATCTCGATGGAGAAGGGCGAGCCGTTGCGGGCGGCGGCGATGGCGCGGCGTCCGTAGAAGGCGAGACCCAGGAGCGCGCCGGGCCAGTAGGCGTATTCCCCGGCCAGCCCGGGCCGAACCGTCTGCAGGAGAAATCCGCTTGCGAACAGGACGGCGATGCCCAGCGCCAAAAGCCCCTTGCGGCTGCGCCAGGCGGGGGTCTCCGCCTCCTCCTCGACGATGGCCGGGGCCGCGATGCCCGTCGTCTGCGAGCGGGCGAGGTCGGCCGCGGTCGGCAGGGACCCGACGCCATAGCCGAGCCCCGTGATCCGGTTCTCCAGGTCCGCCCTGGGTGTCGAGCCCTCGTCGAGCACGAGGTCGAGGACCTGGGCCGTGTAGTTCACGCGGACGTCGCGGACGCCGGGCAGGCGGGTTACCGCTGTTTCGATCTTGGTCGCGCAGCTCGGGCAATCCATGCCCTTCACGCGGTAGCGCAGCGCAGCGCCCGCGGGGACCGCTCCCGATGTTCCTGGCCCTGACATGGCAAGCTCCGTCGACCCGGGCCTCGCGCCGAAGGGTCTGAGGCCCTACATGCACCCTGTAGCAACTACAGGGTCAAGGCCATGGCGCACGCACCCCCCATGACCATCGGCGACTTGGCCGCGGCGACGAACACCCGCGTCGAGACGATCCGGTGGTACGAGAAGGTGAAGCTCCTGCCGGCAACGGAAAGGTCGGCGGGCAACTACCGTCTCTACGGTCCGGAGCACCTGCGCCGCCTGAGCTTCATCCGGCGGGGACGGGACCTCGGCTTCACGGTCGACCAGATCCGGGAGCTTCTCGCCATGGCCGACGACCGCGACCGGTCCTGCGCCGAGGTCGACACCATCGCCCGCGCCCACCTGGCGCAGGTCGAGCGCAAGCTGGCCGACCTGACCCGGTTGGCGCATGAGCTGCGTGACGTCATCGGTCAGTGCGGCTGCGGGTCCGTCGCCGACTGCCGCATCATCGAGGCTTTGTCTCCCCACGGGGATCCGTCCTGAGGATGGATCGGCCCCGTCGGCATCAGGGGGAAGTGCGTCCTCCCGCCGATGTTGCAGAGGCAGTACAGAACGTAGACGCAGGCCGGGATGGCGATGAGGGCCAGGGCGAACGCCCGGCCGGCCGCGCGACGGACGTGGGGCCTGACGCGGCGTCGGCGACGTGGGCCGCCGCCGCCCCAGTCGGCGATGGTTCGGGCGACCTTCTTGCTCATGCCGACCCTCCTACTCGGCGGCGCGGAGATGCGGTTGGACCGGCTTGGGCCGATCCTTCCTCTCGGGGGCGACCGCACCGGCGAACCTGGCATAGAGGGCCGGCAGGACCACGAGGGTCAGAAGGGTCGCCGAGATGAGGCCGCCGATGACTACCGTCGCCAGGGGGCGCTGGATCTCTGCCCCGGTCTCGGTCGCCAGCGCCATCGGTACGAACCCGAGGGATGCCACCAGCGCGGTCATCGCCACTGGACGGAGCCGGGTCATGGCGCCCTCCATGATGGCCTCGCGCCTTGGCCGTCCCTCGGCGATGAGCTGCTTGATGTAGGTCAGCATCACCAAGCCGTTGAGCACCGCCACCCCGGACAGGGCGATGAAGCCGACGGCCGCGGGCACCGAGAACGGGATGCCCCGCAGCCATAGGGCGGCGATGCCCCCGGTCAGCGCCAAAGGAACCGCGCTGAACACCAGGAGCGCGTCCCGGGCCGAGTTCAGGGCCGAGAACAGCAGCAGGAAGATCAGGAAGAAGCACACCGGGACGACCACCATCAGGCGCTGGCGGGCGGAAGCCAGGTTCTCGAACTGTCCGCCCCAGGTCACGTAGTAGCCGGCCGGGAGCGACACCCCCGAGGTTACCTTGTCCTGCGCCTCGGCCACGAGCGAGCCGATGTCGCGGCCCCGCACGTTGGCGGTGACCACGACCCGGCGCCGGCCGTTCTCGCGCGAGATCTGGTTCGGGCCCTCCGTCACCGAGAAGCTCGCGACCTGCTTCAGGAGCACGGACGCGGCGCGCCCGTTCGGTCCGGGAGGTAACGGCACCGGGATGTTCTCCAGGGCCTCGCGGTCCTCGCGCACCTTGTCGTTGAGGCGCACGACGATGGGGAAGCGCCGGTCGCCCTCGAAGACGACGCCCGCCTCGCGGCCCCCGATGGCCGCCCCGATGACGTCCTGGATCGCGGACGTGCTCAGGCCCAGGCGGGCCGCCTCGGCCTTGTTGATCCCGATCTCCAGGAACGGCAGCCCAGCCGTCTGCTCGACCTTCACGTCGTCCGCGCCCTCGACCCCGCGCAGGATGCCGGCGATCTGGTTCGCGGCCGCGGTCATCGCGCCTAGGTCATCGCCGAAGACCTTCACGGCGAGGTCGCCGCGTGTGCCGGCTAACAGCTCGTTGAAGCGAAGCTGGATGGGCTGGGAGAACTCGTAGACGTTGCCCGCGAGCGCCCCGAGGGCCTTCTCGATGCTCTCCTGCAACTCGGCCTTGGACAGGTCCGGGTCCGGCCATTCGGCTTGCGGCTTCAGGATGACGAAGGTGTCCGACGAGCTCGGCGGCATCGGGTCCGAGGCGACCTCGGCGGTTCCGGTCTTCGAGAAGACGTAGGCGACCTGGGGGAACCGGCCGATGGCCTGCTCGACCTTCAGCTGCATCGCCTGCGATTGCGACAGGGACGTCGACGGGATGCGCTGGGCGTTCAACGCGATGCTCTTCTCGTCGAGCTGCGGGATGAACTCCTGCCCCAGACCCCTGAACAGGATGCCTGCCCCGACAAGCAACACCAGGGCGACCGCGACGAACAGCATGGGCACGCGCAGGGCGGCCCCGAGGACTGGGCGGTAGGCGGCCTTGATCGCCCGGACGAAGAGGTTGTCGGTCTCGGTGACCTTGCCGGTGATGACGATGGAGATCATCGCCGGGACGAAGGTGAGCGATAGGACGAAGGCCGCGACCAGGGCGATGATGACGGTGAGCGCCATCGGCTCGAACATCTTGCCCTCGACCCCGGTGAAGGTGAGGAGCGGCACGTAGACGAGGATGATGATGGCCTGCCCGTAGAGGGAGGGCTTGATCATCTCCTCGGCCGAGGCCCGCACGGTGGCGAGGCGCTCCTCCAGGTCGAGCTTTCGCCCGAGTTCCCCTTGGCGTTCGGCGAGATGGCGAAGGGCGTTCTCGGTGATGATGACTGCCCCGTCGACGATGAGGCCGAAATCGAGGGCCCCAAGGCTCATCAGGTTGGCGCTGATGCGGCCCTGGACCATGCCCGTCATGGTCATCAGCATCGCCACCGGGATGACGAGGGCTGTGACGATGGCCGCGCGGATGTTGCCGAGCAGCAGGAACAGGATGACCACGACGAGGGCCGCGCCCTCGGCCAGGTTCTTGGCGACCGTCCGGATGGTGGCCTCGACCAGGACCGTGCGGTTGAGGACCGTCTGGACCTCGACGCCGGGCGGGAGCGTGCGCCGGATGCCGGTCATGCGCGCGTCGACCGCGGCGGCGACGGTGCGGCTGTTCTCGCCGATGAGCATCAGGGCGGTGCCGATGACGACCTCCTGCCCGTCCTCGCTGCCTGACCCGGTGCGCAGATCGCGCCCGATTCGCACCTCGGCGACGTCGGAGATGCGGACCGGCACGCCGCCGCGCGTGGTCACGACGACGGAGCCGATGTCCTCCATGCTCTCCAAGCGGCCGGCGGCGCGCACGACGTAGCCCTCGCCGTTGTCTTCCAGGTAGCGTGCACCCTGGTTGGCGTTATTAGCCTCCAGCGCCCGCCCGATGTCGGCGAAGGACAGGTCGAGGGCCGTCAGCCTCATCGGATCGGGCTGGACGTGGTACTGCTTCTCGAAGCCGCCGATGCCGTCGACGCCGGCCACGCCCGGGACGGTCCTCACCTGTGGGCGGATGATCCAGTCCTGGACCGTGCGCAGGTAGGCCGTGCGTTCGAGCTCCGTCGAGAGCCTCTGGCCCTCGGGTGTGAGGTAGCTGCCGTCGGGCTGCCAACCGGGTTTGCCGGGCTTCGAGACCTTGCGCTCCCCGGGCTTCGCGTAGTGCACCGACCACATGTAGATCTCGCCCAGGCCCGTCGAGATCGGTCCCATGCGCGGCTCGACACCGGACGGCATCGCCGCCTCGGCCTCCTGAAGGCGCTCGGCAACCTGCTGGCGGGCGAAGTAGATGTTCGTCGCCTCGGAGAAGACGGCGGTGACCTGGGAGAACCCGTTCCGGGATAGCGAGCGGGTGTATTCCAGGCCCTTGATGCCTGAGAGCGCGGTCTCGACCTGGTACGTGATGATGCGCTCGATGTCGTTCGGCGAAAGCGAGGGCGCCGTGGTGTTGATCTGCACCTGGTTGTTGGTGATGTCCGGCACCGCGTCGATGGGAAGCTTCGTCAGCGAGAACACGCCGGACCCGGCCGCTAGAAGCGACAGGAGCACCACGAGCCAACGCTGATGGACGGAGAAGTCGAGGATCTTCGAGATCATGGCCGGTCCCCGCTCAATCGTCGTCGCCGGCGTCGGCCTTGCCGAGCTCGGCCTTCAGGACGAAGGAGTTGGCCACTACGACCTCGTCTCCGGGCTCCAGGCCGGCGACGACCTCGTAGGCATCGTCGTCCGCCTTGCCGAGGGTCACCTCTCGCTTCGAGAAGCCCTCCTCGGTCCGCACGAAAACCACCTTCTCGCCGCCGATGGTCTGGATGGCGGACTTCGGCAGCCGCACCGCGACCTTGTCCTGGGCGATCTCGATCTCGGTCGTGACGAAGGTGCCCGGGCGCCAGGACATGTCCTTGTTCGGCAGGGCGACGATGACCCGGGCCGAGCGCGTCTCCGGGTTGAGGATCGGGCTGACGAAGACGACCTTGCCCTCGGGGCGGGGAGCGTCCTCGCCCCCGACGATGGTCACCCTGGCGCCCTCGCGGACCTTGGACAGCTCGGTGGTGGGGACGGGGAGCTCGATCCAGAGGGAGGAGAGGTCGGCCACGGTATAGACGTCGGCCGGGTCCCCCTCGCTGCCGACCTTCGTTCCGACGTCGACCTTGCGCTCCACGATCCGCCCCGCGAGGGGGGACCTGAGCTCGAAGCGGCGAAGCGACGACAAGTTCGGAGTGGTTTCGTCCTTCTTGGCCGCGGCGGCGACCTCGGTCGCGTTCAGCCCGAGGGCCGATAGCTTCTGGCGGGAGAGATCGACCCGCAGGCCCGCCTCGGAGTAGGCGGCCTTCGCGTTGAGGAAGGCCGATTCCGCCGAGATCCTCTTGTCCCAGAGGGCCTGCTGCCGGTCGAAGTTGGTCTTTTCCAGATCCGCCTTGACCGTCGCGGTGAGGAAGTCGCTCTTGGCATCCGCGACCTCGCGGCTGTCCAGGACGGCGACGATCTCGCCCTTGGCGACGTCCTCGCCGAGACGCTTGCGCATCTCCGCCACTGTCCCGGCGACCCGCGCAGGCACCCGGGCGATCCGGTCGGCGTCCTGGGTGATGGTGCCGGGCACCAGGAGATGGCGCGAGAGGATGCCGCCCTCGACATGCGCCAGCTTGATGTCCTGCTCGGCGGCCTGCTCGGCCGTCATCTTGATCTTGCCCTCGCTTGCCTCGTCGTGGCCGTGCGCCTCGCCCTCGGCGTGTTTGTGGTCGCCGTCGACCTTGGTGGCTTGCGCCCCGGTCACGGCCGCGTTGGTCGCCGGAGTCTTGGCCGCGGTGGAGGACAGGCCGGCGGTGGCCAGCGCGCCCCGCACGCTCTCGGACACGCGGGGGACGGCACCGCCGATGGCGACGCCTATGGCCAGGAGGGCCACGGATATGATTGCACGCATGGAAGGGAGGCCGTTCGCATAGGACCGCGGTCACCGCCTGGGGCTGGGTCGACGGTCCGGTTCAAGTCAAGCTCGCTCAAGGAGCCGGCATCCGCTGGGATGTCCGGTCTGCATCCGCCACGGCCGTGGCGGTGCCGCCTCAGGCGCGAGGGGGCCTTGGAAGGCGACCGGCGGAGATCGAGGCTACGGTGACGTCGGCCGTGGCATAGGACAGGCGTCCGGCGGTGGCGATCGGAATCCCGGGTGACGCCTCGATGCCAATGGCCAGATGGCAGCCGCAGGTCGCATGGCAGGCCGGGCACCCGTCGGGCTGGTCCGGCGCACCCTTATGCGAGGACGTGGCGAACGCGGGCGCGTGATCAGGAAGGCGATGGGCGTCGGCGGAGGAAATCGCACAGGGCGCCATGAGCGCCAGGAGGAGGACGAACGACAGCAGGCGGACGGCGGTCGCCCACCAGCCGCGCGACGCCTCGTAGGCCCTAATCGGGAATCCCGCGCTCATGACTGCCTTATGGACGATCCGGAGGCGCTCGTACATGCCGGACGGGCGTCCCAGGGCGCCTATCCGAATGCCGACATGCTCGGGGGTGCGTCCGCGGAGACGTCGCCCCCCTCTGCGTCTGGGGTCGCCGTAGCGTCGCGATTCCCGGCCGCCCGAGCAGGTCGGCGAGGAGCGGGACCGGGCATCGGACATGCTGCGCACCTAGTTTGGAACCGGTCCTGGCGATCGTCCGACAAGCCGAAGATGGAGCTGGGTTAGGCACGGGCGGCCCCTTCCACGAAGGGACGGAACCGCGCACCGGCCCATGCGTAAAACCCTCCAGGCCACGCTTACCGGGGATCAACCAAGGGAGCCGGGCCGCCAGCCTCAGCAGAATGCCGCGGTTGAAGTTCGGGTAGCATGGTGCTACCTCTTGGAGGCTGGATGGCGCCGCACAATCCCCTGGCAAAGGTCCGCGCGCTCGCCGCCGACGAGGAGGCCTGTTCGTTCTTTTCTCCCGTCCTCGAAGAGCTCAGGACCCGTAAGCTCGACACGGACGACCTGCGGGCGATCATCCAGACGGAATTGGGCGAGGCGCACTTCAGCAAGTCCGAGCCGACGCGAAGACACCACCCGACCACCGTGTCGGACTACTACTCGATCTGGGTCGACGACTGCGCCGACTGGATGTTCCTGAAGCTGCTGGTCACCGGCGCTGACGTCCTGGTCGTCACCTCATTCAAGAAGGATATCGATCGATGACGATGGAGGCCTGCCAAGCCTGCGAGGCGATCGCGGTCTGCGAGCGCATCGAGCCCTTCGTGGTCGAACGGTCGGGGAAGAGCCTCGCCATCCAGGACCGTCGCATGGTCTGCGTCGAATGCGGGAACGTCAGCTATCAGGGCTCTCAGATCTCCGAGCACGAGCTCGCCGTCGCCAACGCCGTGCGAGAGATGGACGGGCTCCTGTCCGCCGCCGAGCTCAACGCCATCCGCCTCAAGTACAAGCTCCGCCAGGCCGACATGGAACAGATCCTCTCCACCGGCCCGAAGACCTGGACCCGCTGGGAGCGCGGCAAGGTTCCTCAGAGCAAGGTCGCCGACCGCTACATCCGCGCTCTAGCCCGGGACCCCTACCTCGCCCGCCGCGAGATGCTTGCGGCCGGGGTCGTAAACCCGGAGGCCGAGGGCGTCTTCGCCCAGATCGAGCTTGACGATCGCAAGCGCGCCCACGCCGTCATGCGCGACGCCCTCGGGCGGCGCACCGAGATCGACCACGAGCGCTTCGCCGCCCTCGCTGCCGACGCGGCCTTCGACGCCTTCCATGGTAACCACGCGAACCCGGAAGCCGTCGCCGCATGAGCGAGAAGCCTCCCATGGGCGTGCTCCACCACCTTCCGCCGAGGAAACCCCTCGCGGATATGGAGGATTTCCGGCGCGACGTGGGAGAGACCATCGCGGCACAGTTCCGGGAGCAGAACGAGATCCTCCGCGCCGAGCGCGGTGAGCATCTAGCGCGTGTCCGGGAACAGGATGAGCGCCTCCAGCGGCAAGGCGAGCTCATTGAGCGGCTCACCCGCGGCGTCGAGCTCCTCGTCACCGAGATGCACGGCGTCCGGACCGGCAAGGCGGAGGAGGCCTTCGCCCGCGTCGGCGGCGAGGGCGCCGCCCCGGACCTGCCCACCGTCTCCGCGGAGTCCGCAGTGGTCTACATCTGTACCGCGGGCAGTATCGGCCGGAAGCTCGACTTCCGCGCCAGCGAGATCGGTACCCTGCTCGGCGCCAAGGGCCTGCGCTGGGCGGGCAACGGCGCCTACCAGGAACTCGGACGCGAGGTCGGCCCGAACCATACCAAGTTCTGGCACCGCGACGTCCCCGCCCGGCTCCGGCGCGTCCTGGACGAGAACAACCCAGCCCGCCACGGCATCACCGATCGCAGTGTCCTCGCGATCTTCCGCAAGTGGAGCGCCCGCCGGACCGGCGGCCCAGACCTCCTCGACAGCATCGAGGCGCTCAAGGCCTGAGCCCGGGCATCAGTTTCGGTGTGCCGCGGCGATTTGCTGTAACCTTGGTGACGGGGTTTTGATGAAAGCGCATCTAAGAAGCTATAAGCGTTGTCACGCGATCTATCTCATTGGATTGTATTGTACTTATACATATCCATCCCGGACTAATTATCACGCATTCGCTACGCGAACCTCTCAACCAGAGATAATAATGGCATGATAGGTATCGGAGGCGAAGAATTCTACAAAATATTTCACGAGGAAATTGAAAAACCTCGAATATTTGCTGATATAAATCAGCTTGCGCCGTCCGACATCGAACTCAGAATTCGCGCAATCTTCACTGGGCATAATTTCGATTTGGATGCTGTCGGCTTCGTACAAGCCTGTATGTATCAGCGAGAACAGAAGCTACCTTTCATAAAAATTGGACCCAAGCGACTTACTGAAGATGTTGACCTACTCGTTAAGGCCGTCGCATTCGGAATAGTTGCCTGTCAAGAAATATCAACCGATCTCAGATTTAGTCTGTCAAGACCAGATTCGAATCTATATGTAAACGGATTTCCTGCATGTTGTTTGAGAGATATAAATCGGATGCACGATGATGATCAAGATATGGATCACTTAGAATTCACACGATTACATGGAGCTGCCGTGCTTGATCAAATCCAGCCTGTCATTCGTGATTTAAAAACATATTGGGGGAACGAACCTCTCAATAAAAGCGTCCTGAAAAAGAGGTTTTTCTTACCAATAAAATATCAAACAATTTCAGATATTCTCGAAACTGTCCCCGGTGAAATCATGCAAAGTTCACTAAGAGGACAAATTGAAAGGGCAGCACATGTAAGACATGAAAGATTGAGACTGCTTAGGAGCCCCCGGTTACCTTCGATAGACGATGAAAAGGCGATTTTTGATATTTGAAAAATTGCCTTTTACACTGATCGGTGCGAACTACAAACGGCCGGAAGTGAACAGAAGCCGGGGCTGGCTCGATAGCCGGGAAGTCAGCCGACGACGCTGGTTCCCATCGCGTCGGGAGCCTTCAGGTCACACGACTGCATCCCGTGGGGCGATCACGTTAATTACGCGGCCTCGAAGGGCGGCACGACGACGCTGAAGTGCACCCTCGCCCAGGAATTCGCCCCGCGCGGGGTGCGCGTGAACGCCATCGACCCGGCGCCGTGAGGACCGGCATTAACGCGGGCCAGATGCAGGGTAAAAATCTGCGCAGTGCGGTGTCGCAGATCCAGTATGGTCGCATCGGACGGGTCGAGGACATCGCCTCAGCCATCGCGTTCCTAGCCTGCGACCTGTCCGACTACATCGTCGGCGACACCCTTCTCGTCGATGGTGGGATGACCACTCCTGGCACGATGCCTATCGGCGGTAGGCCGGGGCCCGTACCTCCAAATCCGATTGATAGGTGAAAACCGTTAAGGCGCATCAGGGCTCGTCGCGGCCTGCGATGTTCCGGTCGGCATCCCGCTCGAAGGTCGAGGTGGTCAGCGCGTCGGGGATCCGCTCGGCGATCATTAGAAAGGGGCCTTGCGTGGTGTCGGGGGCTAGCAGGGCCAAGCTGCCGCGGCGGAGGGCGCCGTCGATCTCAACTAGGTGGCCGCGGCACCTACTGCGGTAGGCGACGATGACAGAAGGCCGTCAAACGCCCTTTTGCTGCTCACGAAGCTGATCCACCCAGGCCCTCAGGTCCCCGACGGCCTTGAGCAGTTCGTCTGGGCGCAGGGGAGCAGCGTTCCGCCCGGGAGATGGATCGTGGGCTTCCGTCTGATTGCAGCACCGTTTGAAGCCGGCGGCGAAATCCTCGACGTTGGCAACGGTCAGGCTCGCCACCTTTCTCAGGTCCTTGGTGCTGATGTAGTCGCGGTGCCTTTGGATGACGCAGTTGAAGGCCACCTCCTCAAGGGCCCGTTCCCAGGTGCTTCGTAACCTGCTGAAGAAGTGGGAGGCCGCAGCCCCGTACTCATCATCCCGATTGTCGTCGTAGAGGACCTTGGCCGCCCGCGCGTCCTTCTCAAGAGCGTCGAGGCGCTCCCGGACCTTAGCCCCGATCCAGGGCAGTCCCTGGTTCACGACGCCCGCGCCGGCAGAGGTGTGGGTGAGCGAGATCAGGGAGACCGGGATCCTGCCGTCGATTGACAGCGCATGCAGGTCGTTCAGGAAGACGAGGTCATGCGTGAAGACGATAATCTGCCGGACGCCCCCTTCCTCGACCAGCCGCTCGGCGACCTTGCGCCGCCACCGATGGTCCAGCGAGGAGACCGGATCGTCGAAGACCAGCGTCGATCCATGAGCCGCGGTAGCGAGCTCGGTCAGGAAGGCGGCCAGGGCCACGCAGGTCTGCTCGCCCTCGCTCAGGATCTCGCCGACCTTCGCCCTCTCGTTGGCGAACAGCCGGACCTGGTACTGCGGGGAGCCGTACCTGCCGCCCGAACGGACGATGTCGACCCTCACCCTGTGGGCGGCCAGCTTCTGGATTTCTTCCTGAAAGCGATCGCGGACCTTCGGCGTGATGACCTTGTCGGCGATCGTGTTGCCGAGCGTCGTGATGGCATTCGTCGCCATCTCGGACAGGCAGTCCTTCAAACCCGCCAGCTCGCTCAGCCGTGCCATCTCGATCCTCGCCTTCGGCAGCAGTGCCTCCAAGAGTGCGCGGTCACGCAACTCGTCCCGTTCCGCAACCAGCCGTACCCGACCGGCGGGATCGACCGCCGTCAGAAGCTCCTTGGCATAGGCCTGCGTATCATCCGCAAGAGTCGTCAGCGTGCCGATGATGCCGGCCGCAACCACGGGCATTGGACCCGCCCCGCGGTCGGCGAGTGCCCGCGTGCAGATCCATCGCCGAAGCCGGACGGTCGCCAGCCCGCGCAGGATCGCGGCGGCGACATCCGGATGGGTCACCGACAGCTGGCGGCGCAGCGGAAACCCGGACATCCGCAGCGACAGACCCGACAGCTTCCCCAGGGCCTCCTCGTAGGCGACCTCGGCCTTCCGCGCCTCGCGCTCGCTGTCGGCCTTCACAAACTCCTCAAAGATCAGCTTCAGATCCCCGGTCCCTTCGGAGATCGGCTGGTGGCAGAGCACGCAGACCGCTTCCGCGTCCGTTCGCGGGAAGTCGTGCCCCTCGTAGGCGACATGCTCCGAGTAATGCCGCGCCGCGTCCCATAGGGCTCGCCAGGTCGCCTCCCCGACCCCCTTCAGGGCGCTTCCGCCGAAGGCGCGTTCGGCCGCGAGCGAGGCGGCGGAGCGTTTGGAGCGGGCGGTCCCGGCGAGCGCCGCAAGCTGCGCGAGCTCCGCATCCGACACCGCCCCGAAGACCCTATCAAGCTCCTCGGAGAGGCGGCGTACGGCCCGGGCCAGCTCGCGCTGCTCCCCTGAGGCCCGGACCAGGTCGCGAGCCAGGTCCTCCTCAAGCCGGCGAAGCCTTGCGCGCTCCTCCGCTGACAGGTTCGACAGCTTTTCCAGGGGTCCGAGGTCGGTACCCGGAGCGAGCGCGCCGAGAAGCCGCCCGACCCGGGTCCCAGACCCGAACGCGGGTTCCGTGAACGCCGAATCCCGCGCCTGCTCAACCGCCCCCTGTTCCGCCGTCAGCGCCGTGCGGATCGCTTGGCAGACGCCGGCGAGCTCATCGGGGATGTCGAGCCCGAACGGACGGAACGCGACCTCGTTCCTCTCGCGCACATGGACCATTCCGCATTCGCGGTCGAAGACGCTGACGCTGGAAAGGATGGCGTGGGGAGAGCCCGCGGCGGTCCAGGCCAGCGGCGCGATCGGATCGCCCGATACGACGCATCCGATCGTGGCGGATCCCGCATCGGCACCGCCGCCGAAGGCATTCGGCAGGATCTCGCCGGGGGAACGTGCCCGGCACGCCCGCTTCAGGATGCGGGCATACCCGGATTTTCCTACCCCGTTGTCGCCGTAGACGATCGTAATTCCATCGGGTTCAAACGAGAGTTCCTGGCCGGGAGCGAGCCGATTGACGCCCATGACATCCCTGATCGAGGTCAGCGCTACCTTCTCACCGGCGGTGGCCATGGACGGAACATGCTCGGCGCCCAAGGGCGACGGTGTCACCTCGATACCGGGAAAGCCACATCCCCTCTTGCAGAGCAGTGCAAGCTCTTGGTGATCGTCGGCGTCGAGGGTGCGCTTGGCCACTATGCGACGTAGGGCGTCCCGCTGCCAGTCAGGCTTATTCCTCGACCATTGCAGGATGATCTCGAAGACCGAACCCGTCGCCGCCATCGAGACTCGTTCCCCCGCACGGGTTCGAGCTTAGCAGCAGGGCCCTCGGATCCGTAAGGGGCGACGCGTCAGTTGAGTGTTTTCGACCAGGCCATCTCCTCCCCCCGTTACTCCTATCCGGTGTAACGCGGAAATTGCGAACTCCCGGACCTCAGGGATCCAGTCCGAGGCGGGCCGCGAGGGCGGTCGCGACGGCCTCGCGCCGGTAGACGACCGCCGGCTTTCCGGCCGCGATGGCCCGTTCCGTGCGGGCCTTGAGCGCGGCGGCCGCCGCCAGCAGAACCCTTCCCGCGTCGATCGGGCTCGCGAGGCGGTACCCCTTGGGCGCGCCTGCGATGACGACCGCCAGCCCGTCAGCGATCGCGCGGTCGAGCGTCGCCGGGTCGGGCGCGCCCGCCTCCGCCGCCCGGGCGCGGGAGGCCGCCTTGACGGCGCGGTTTGCCTCGCGTGCACGGGCGGCCGAGGATGAGGTGCGGGGTGCGGTCATGGGCGTAGGATGCCGTGACGAGGTGCAAGGCACCATGACATGTCACGCCATCGGCACTCACTCGGCACTCCCTCGTGCGCACGTCGTGCTGAGCTCAGCATTTCCTCAGCATATTTTTGGGCGTTTCAGTCTGCATGATCGGCGATTCATCAAGAGCGAAATCGCGATCCGTTCAGGACGCATGCTGCAGCCCCCCCGGAAACGGGGTGTTCACCATCCCATGTGGATCCACGTGGCACCGGGTTGACGGGGAGCCCCGCCCAGGCGCGAATTGGGCGGTGAGATCCGCCCCGCCAGGAGAGACGCCCATGTCGCACCAGACCCGCAGCTTCGCGATCGACAGCAGCATCCGCGTTGGCCAGGGCCTGGCTCTCGGGCACTCCGCGATCCAGGGTGCCTTCGACGGCCTGCGCGCTCGGCAGGACACGGACCGGCACGCCGTCTCGCGCCTCGCCGGCCGCCTCGGGCAAGCCCGCCGGGATGCCGTCGCGGTCGAGGCCGAGGCCGATGCCCTTGCCGCTGAGGCCGCCGAGCTCCGCCTCCTCCTCGGCGCCGCCCTGCAGCGCGCCGCGGCGGCCGAGGCCCGGGCCGAGCGGGCCGAGCGCGCGGTCGTCGCCGCCGCCCGGCGCCAGGGCCTCGTCTAGCCTCAAGCCCCCCCAGACATGCGAAGGGCCCGCCGGGATGACCGGCGGGCCCTTCGTCGTTCGGTCGCTGACACGTCACATGCGGCAGGCGGCGACGCGGGCGTGGGCCTCGGGGGTCTCCAGGAGCCTGTAGGCCTCCTCGATGACCCTCTTGTCGTCTGCGTCGTACTCGCCGGGGCGAGGCTTCGGGGCCTCGGCATCAAGGCGCGCCTGAAGGGACGGCATCAGGGGCAGGCCCCCATGGATCTCCGAGAGGGACTCGGCGCGGAGATGCTGCTCGACGCGGAACGCGGGCACGAATGCCAGATTGCACCGGGCGCCAGTGTCGAGGCCGGCGAGCCAGGATGCGACGTCCCGCGGGAGCGGGGCGAGATCCCTGCCGGAGCGGCCAGTCGGGTCCATCGCGGCTCGGTTGTGCGCGATAACGAGCTCTCCGAGGCCAAGCGCGACCGGGCGCGGGCCGGCCGCGGCGCGGTTGTCGTTGGCCAGGGCGACCTCGGCGACGTCGGACGCGTGGACGGCCGGACGGGGCAGCAGGGCCCCGAGGACACCGCCGATCCCGGAAGCCGTGAGATCCAGCGCCCGAGCCGGGCCCTCCAGGCCGGCTCCGACGGCGGTGGCGGTGCGGTCGACCGCGGCCTTCGCGACGCCGGCGACGCGCTTCACGTCCCCGTACAGGGACACGGCGGCCTCGCGGGCGTCGCCAAAAATGGCGGCGATGAGAGCGGCGATGAAGGCCAGGATTTTCTTGAGGTCGATCATTGCGGGACTGCCTAAGTTGAACTGAGGGAGACGGAGAGACAGGGGCGAGGGTATCGTCAGGCCGGGGCTAGCAAGTCGCCAGCTGGGACGCGGCGCCGGCCTCGGCGCACCGGGGCCTCGCCGAGGGCGCGCTCGCAGAGCTCGTCGGGCAGCTGCAGCCTGTGCTGATGGATCAGCGCGAGCCCGTGGGCGGCCTCGCCCCGGTCGAGGACCTCGCGCTCGGCGAGGACGTGACCGCTCCAGGTCGTGGTCTGGCTGAAACCCTCGCCGTTCTGGATGGCGGCCCAGTCCTCGTCGAGGGAGGCGAGGTAGCGCAGCCCCTCCAGGGTCGCAGCGCGCACCGCCGGGTCCTCTGCCCGGGCGTAGAAGTGCGGCATCGCCGGGCGCCCGATCCTCTGCTCCGCGCGGACGCGGTTGGCCTCGGCGTTGGACAGCCAGCGCTCCGCACGCTCAAGATCGTAGGGCCCCCATTCGGCCCGGTGCGCGGTCTCGGCCGCCTCCGTCAGGGACCGGCCGAACTGCCAGGGTGCCGCCCCGACGAGCGCCTGAAGCCGCTCGCGAATCGGTCCCGCCATCTCGTCGACGCGAGCCTGCGCGGCGAGCCGGCGTTCCTCGGCCCGAGCGTTGGCCTCGTCACGGGCGGCGCGGGCCTTAGCGATCGCGGCGTCGGCCGCCGCCCTGAGCGCCGGGACGTCCACGTCCTCGGCCGAGATCCCCCACCAGCACGGCGGCAGGTTCGGGGTGCCGGCGCGGTCCGTCCAGGAGAAGCCCGCCGCGACCATCAAGCCGCGCTCGGCTCGGTAGGCGTCCGAGAAGGTCTGCGGGGCCTCGTCCATGACGAAGAGCGCCATGGCGTGGCCGTAGCGGAGGCGCTCGCCGACGTGGCGCCAAGGGAAGCCGTCGAAATCGAGCGGGGGAGCGGTCAACCGGGGCATGGGGCGTGTCCACCGGGGAAATGGTTAACGCAAGCTTATGCTCCGAAATAAGCCCGGCCAATAGTCTTGTTGACAAAGCTG